>CAZDJL010000054.1:0-7033 GCA_964505745.1 uncultured Desulfovibrionaceae bacterium
AGGCGAAAGGTTACCGCGCCGGACGCCATAAATTGTACCGCACAGCCCGCGAGGCTGTTGAGCGTGCGCTTTGTTACGCCTACCGCGACCGCAAGGTCCGGAAAAGAGAGTTCCGCAAGTTGTGGATTCTGCGCATTAACGCGGCAGCCAGGTTGAGCGGCCTTTCATACAGCCGTTTCATGAATGGCCTGTCCAAGGCCGGAATTGTTCTGGACCGCAAGGTCCTGGCAGACCTCGCTGTGCGCCAGAAAGAAGACTTTGCCAAGCTGGTCGATTTGGCGAAAGCACAGCTCGCATAAGCTAGTCTAAACGCCCTGTTTTGAATAAAGCAGGGCGTTTTTTTCATATTCCGTCAATTACAATTAAATTTTTTTAAGGTTTTAGTTATGAGCCTTACTGAAAATCTGAACAACCTGGCAACGGACCTGGAACAGGGTCTTGGCCGGGAGTTGTCGCTGGAAGGGCTGGAAGAGCTGAGGGTTGAATTTCTCGGCCGCAAGGGAAAACTTGCTGAAATCATGTCGGCATTGCCCAAGGTGGACCCCGCCGAGCGGCCTGCAATCGGAAAGCTTGCCAATGAAGTTAAAAACCGTTTGCAGGAGCTTTTTGAGGCAAAGAAAAATGCGCTTGAGGCGGAAGCTCAGGCTGGAGCCTTGAAGGGCTTTGACCCCACGGTGCCCGGGCGTACCCCCTGGGTAGGCTCGCTTCACCCTGTAACTTTGGTGATGGATGAAATCTGCCAGATATTCAGAGGGCTTGGTTATGACATTGCGGTTGGGCCTGAGGTGGAAACCGATTATTACAATTTCGAGGCCCTGAACATAGGCCCCAACCACCCCGCCCGCGACATGCATGACACCCTGTATATTTCTGAGAATGTGGTGCTGCGGACGCATACTTCTCCAATGCAAATCCGAACCATGCTGAAAGCCAGGCCGCCGATCTCGGTAATTGCTCCCGGCAAAGTGTACCGCCGCGATTCCGACCTTACCCACACTCCAATGTTTAATCAGATTGAAGGCATTCTGGTTGATAAGAAGGTGAGCATGGGGGATTTGCGCGGAACCCTGCAGGCTTTTTCCCGGCGCATTTTCGGGGATGACACCAAAATACGCTTTCGTCCCAGCTTTTTCCCATTTACCGAACCCAGTGCAGAGGTGGATATTTCCTGCATGTTCTGCAAGGGGCGGGGAGAAATGCCCGATGGCGGCGTTTGCCGTGTTTGCAAGGGCACTGGATGGCTGGAAGTGCTTGGTTGCGGCATGGTCGCCCCAGAGGTTTTTCAGTCCGTTGGCTACGACCCCGGAGAATGGACCGGGTTTGCCTTTGGTATGGGGGTAGAGCGGATTGCAATGCTCAAATATGGAATTACTGATTTACGTATGTTTTTTGAAAATGATTTGCGTTTCCTCAAGCAAATTGCATAATAAATTTTGGAGTTAGTTCGATGCTTTTAAGTCTCAAGTGGTTGCGGGAGTTTGTGCCGTTTGAGGGGAGCGCCCAAGAACTGGGCGACCGCCTGACCATGCTTGGCCTTGAAAATGAAGGTGTTGTCAGGCCTTTTGCAGAGATTGAAGATATGCTGGTGGGGCATGTGCTTGGCTGCGAGCAGCACCCAAACGCAGACAAGTTGAAGGTGTGCACGGTTGATGTTGGCGGCGACAGCCCGTTGAACATCGTTTGCGGCGCTCCCAATGTTCGGGCCGGTCTTAAGGTTCCGGTGGCTCCGGTGGGCTCCGTTATGCCCGGTGGGTTCAAGATCACCAAGGCAAAATTGCGTGGGGTGGAATCTTTCGGGATGATCTGCTCCGAGCGGGAACTGGGCCTTTCTGACGACCACAGCGGAATTATGGAGCTGCCTCTGGATTTCAAGCCGGGGGTCAAGCTGGTGGATGCTCTGGAGCTGGACCAGGAAGTGCTGGAAATCGGGATCACCCCAAACCGCGGCGACTGTTTGTCGGTGTTGGGCATAGCCCGTGAAACTGCGCTGGCTTTCAACCTGCCGCTAACCATGCCTGAGCCGGATTTTAAGGAAGAGGGCAGCGATGCTTCTTCTGAAATGAAAATAGAAATTGCAGACCCGATGGACTGCCCTGTATATTACGGGCGCATTATTGACGAGGTCAAGGTGGGGCCTTCTTCCCCGCGTGTGCGCTACCGCCTGATTGCAGCAGGCCTTCGCCCTGTTTCCAACGTTGTTGACGTAACCAACTATATTATGCTTGAGCTGGGGCAGCCGTTGCATTCGTTTGACATGAACAACCTGAAAGGCAGCAAAATAAGGGTTCAGCGCGCCCTTGAGGGCATGGAATTCACAACCCTCGATGCCCAGAAACGTAAGCTGACCGCCACCGACCTTTTAATTTGCGACGGCGAAAAACCGGTTGCCCTGGCCGGAGTAATGGGCGGCCAGAATTCGGAAATCACTGCAAAGTCAAGCCGTGTGTTTCTGGAGGGGGCGGTTTTCGAGCCTTCGCTCATACGCCGCACGGCCCGCCGTCTGGCTTTGCCCAGTGATTCTTCATATCGTTTTGAGCGGGGGGTAGATCAGAATACCACACTTTATGCGCTTAACCGCGCCGCCGGCCTGATTGCGGAAAGCTCGGGCGGGAAGTTGCGCCCCGGAGTTTGCGGGGCGATGCTCAGGCCCTGGCAGGAAAGGCAGATACCCTTTTCCGTGGAGCGTTGCAATTCCCTGCTTGGGGTTGAACTTGACGCCGAATTTTGCCGAACTACCCTGAAAGGGGTGGGCTGCCGCCTGGAGAACGACAACGGCACAAAGTGGACGGCATACACCCCCAGCTACAGGCCGGACATGTCGCTTGAGCCGGATTTGATTGAGGAGATCGGCCGGGTATATGGTCTGGACCGGATTGAGCCGACCTTGCCCAAGGTTTCACGTTCACTTCAGCCCGGCACTGAAGATTGTCTATATGCTTTCCACATGTCGCTCAAGCGCTGGGCTGCAGGGTTGGGCCTGAACGAGGCTGTGAATTACAGCTTTGTTGGGCAGAAAGATTTGGATAACCTGAATATGCCGAAAGAAGGGCGTTTGCCTATCGCCAATCCGCTTTCGGCCGAACTTGATGTGATGCGCACGGAAATTGCCCCCGGCCTGTTAAACACGCTGAGGCAGAATCTTGCTCAGGGCGCTTCCGGAATAAGGGTGTTCGAGCTTGCCCGCTCATTCGTTTTTTCTGCCGAATCTGAGACTACAGCTCACGAGGTGAACCGTCTTGGGCTTCTGCTTTATGGGTCACGTTACGACAACTTCTGGCCGCAGGAGCAGGCTGACGCGGATTATCAGGATATTAAAGGCCTGGTAGAGCATTTTTCCCTGTTTTTCAAACTGCCGCAGGTAGGCTTTGTGAACTGTGAGGGGGGGCACCCCTATCTGCTTCCTTGCGTGAGGGTAAGCATTGATGGGCAGGATGTTGGCGTAATTGGCAGGTTCAAGCCGGAGATTGCCGATATTTATCATGCCCGCAAAGATGTATGGTATGCGGATTTGAATGCCGATGTCCTGTTTAGGCTGGTTTCCGGGCGTAACGTTCTTTTCAGCCCGTTGCCCCAATTTCCGCCTGTGCGCCGGGATATCACTATAATCAGCCCGCCTGGCTTGACCATCAAGGAAATTCTGGACAAATCCAGAGAAATCAAAATGCCGCTTCTGGAAGAAGTGGAACTGATCGATCTTTATTCCCCCAAGGGCGAAGAGGCGCGCAATCTCACGTTCCGCTTTACCTTCAGGCACAAGGAGCGCACGCTTAAAGACGGCGAGGTTGACCATGAACGTGAAAGAATGGCCGAATTCCTGCTCAAGTCTTTGCCGGTCAGAATATAGCGGCTTTTGGAATAAGGCTTAACATTTTTGCAATCAGGGTGTAGAATCGCTGCAAGACAGATAATTCTTCAAACGATACAGGAAGACATGACCGGCAAAATGTATCGCATTGGCGAGGCTTCTGCGGCACTTGGGCTGAAGAGCTATGTGTTGCGTTTCTGGGAAACGGAGTTTCCCCAGCTTGAGCCCGTGCGCACGGAAAAGGGGCAGCGTCTTTACACCGAAGAGCATCTCGACCTTTTGAAGCTGATTAAGCATCTTCTGCATGAGCGGGGGCTGACCATAGATGGAGCCCGCCGGATTCTCAATTCTCCCGACTCGCAAAAACTTCTTCAGGAAGACTCCGGCCCGATGATCGCTTCGGAATTTTCTTCAGAGCTGATTCTGGGGCGCCCTTTTGCCGATGAGGAATACGAGGACGATGAACCGGATGATCCGCCGGACGCGCGCATGGGAGATCTGCTGGACGACATTATTGATGAGCTGGAAGATATCCGTGATGTGCTTGCTTCCCTGGCCGAAGATATGGCGCCTGGGTTGCGGGAAAAACCGGATTTTTCCAAACCGGCGGCTTCCGATGCGGAATTTTCGAATCAGCCTGCTGGCGAAATTGATCTGAATTTGACCGAAGCTCCTTCTTTTACCGGTTCCGAGGACATGACTGGAGAATTCCGGGCCGTTCCGGATGATGGAAACATCACCGCGGAACAGGAACCGGGGTTGGCGGAAATTGGTTCACTTATGGATCATGGGGAGAAGGATTCCTCAAAAAAAAATTGCGGGGAAACCGAAGACTGCCCGGAAGAAGAACCCGGGATTTCCCGCGCTGATGATACGACGATATTTAATTTTCTACGCAATTTTAAAAATAATCCGGAAGAATCATGATCTTGGCGCCGTCTCTGCTTTCATCTGATTTTGGAAATCTTTTCTCCGAGCTGAAGGCACTGGAAGAAGCCGGGGTGAAGTGGGCCCACTGGGATGTTATGGACGGTTCCTTTGTGCCGAACATAACCATGGGGCCGCCCATTATTAAAAAACTTCGCGAAAGCAGCCGGCTGTTTTTTGACGTGCATTTGATGATAGAATCGCCGGACCGTTATCTTGCCGCTTTTGCCGATGCCGGGGCGGATATTCTGGTGGTGCACCAGGAAGCCTGTATTCATCTGGAGCGTACTCTTTCCGAAATTCGCAGGCTGGGCATGAAGTGTGGAGTGGCGCTGAATCCCGCAACCTCTCTTTCCACTATTGATTATGTGCTTGACCATAGCCTGGACATGGTGCTGGTAATGAGCGTGAACCCGGGGTTTGGGGGGCAAAGCTTCATCTCTTCATCGCTGCGCAAAATCCGTGAACTTAAGGCCATGATCAAAGAGCGCGGGCTCGGCACGCTTATACAGGTTGACGGCGGAGTCAGCCCGGAAAATACGCAGGAGATTCTCGAGGCTGGTGCAGACGTGCTGGTTTCCGGGTCGGCGTTTTTCAACTTTCCTCCTTATGGCGAACGTCTCAAAGTTTTTGAGGCCGCCGCCGCAAACATTTCCCGGCAAGCATAGATTAGGGCAGCTTTTCTGCGGCAAGTCAGGAGCTGGCGGAAACAGCTTTTCCCCCCGCTTTCTGAAGGTGCGGCAATATCTGTTCTCATGCTTCTGAAACGCGCTTATAAATATTCCGGTTGAAATTTTTTAAGCAAAGCGCAGTATCAATCCGGAATTGTTCCAGGTGATTCCCACCCTTTCCTTGCAACAGGCCGATTTCCTTTATTGTCGCAAATACATGTGTTATTTTCAAAATTTGATTGACAATGAAACTTATAAGCAATATATAACCCCCAGCAAAATGTTTGTGGCATATTTTTTTGCGTAAATCTCTGTAATTATACAGCTGGAGGATAGTAATGGCTTTTTTTGATGGAGCTACCAAAGTTGAGGGTGGAATCAAATTCAAGGGTATAACTCTTAAGCCCATTATTGAACAGTGTGATTCCTGTTCAAAAATTGCGGAATTCGAGTCTGAAAAATTCTGCACTCTTTATCCCATTCCTGAAAAGAAATGGGTGCATGGCAAGTGCAACTCCGCAACTCATGTAAAGATTGCTGTCGAAGCGCAGGCCAAGGTTAACCCCCTTAAGGCTTCCAAGCGCGCAGCCCGCGGCCGCTAATCTGCATTTCCGGGGTGGAGAGCTTCTCCACCCCTTTTTTGTTCTTCCACCCTGGGGCTTTCCCCGGGGTTTTTGCCTTTTTCTCTTATTTGTGTAAAGTCGGCACATGCAAAACGAAATTTTCAGTTATATTGACTCCCAGCGCCAGCTTTTAATTGACCTGCAGCGAGGCATGACCGCAATACCCGCGATCAGCCCGGATAGCGACGGAAGCGGAGAAGCTGAAAAAGCTTTGTTCATCAAAGGCCAGCTTGCCAGGTTCGGCTTTCCGGAAACCGCCGATGTGAATGCCCCGGACAGCCGCGTGCCCGCCGGATTCCGTCCCAATTTTTATACGGTTATTCCGGGCCGGGACACCTCAAAAACCATATGGGTTGTTTCGCATATTGATGTGGTTCCTCCGGGTGACTTGTCGCTCTGGCGCACCAAGCCGTATGAGCTGGCAGTGGATGGAGATTTTATATACGGGCGGGGCGTTGAAGACAATCAGCAGGCAATTGTAAGCGGGATTGTCGCTTGCAAGGCTTTGCTCGACCTTGGCATTGTGCCGGCCTGCAATGTGGGCCTGCTTTTTTTAAGTGACGAGGAAACCAATAACCACTACGGCGCCCATTATGTGGCGGAAAACGCCTCTCATTTGTTTGGTCCGGATGATGTGATGCTCATACCCGATTTCGGCAACCGGGACGGCAGCCTTTTGGAGGTTGCCGAAAAAGGAGTTTTGTGGCTGAAATTTACTGTTGAAGGAAAGCAATGCCACGGTTCCACGCCTGACGAGGGGGTAAATTCGCTGGTGGGCGCCTCCGATCTGGTGCTGCGCATGACCGGGCTGAATCAGACTTTTGATGCAATGGACGATTTGTTCAACCCGCCGGTTTCCACTTTCACTCCTACGCGCAAGGACGCTAACGTTCCAAATATTAACACCATCCCCGGAAAAGATGTGTTTTATATGGACTGCCGCCTGCTGCCGACCCTTGCCAGCAAAGAAGTGCTGGCCGAGGTGGAAAGGCTGATGGCCGAAACAG
>CAZDJL010000055.1:0-6993 GCA_964505745.1 uncultured Desulfovibrionaceae bacterium
ACCCCCCCGCGCATGCCTTGCACCCTGGCAAGCCATAAGGATGAGTCGAAATAAAAGCGCCTTGAAGCGCCGGCATGCTCCTCCGGCTCCCTGCCCTGCCGGATGCTTTCCGCCAGGCTTACAATCTGCTTCGCCCGGTTTACCGGCAAATGGTCTTTCTGAATCCGCTCCCATGCGGCGTAGGCAAGGCTTTCGGCCTGTTTCGGCTCGGCCAGAAGTTCCTCCACCTTTTCCATCAGATCACACGCGTTGCGATACACGCAAATTTCCCAGCCCGGTTCAAACAGGGCGTTCTGGTCGGCCCCCACGTCCGGGGTAACCACCACCGCCCCGGCGCTGGCCGCCTCCATCATCCGGTAATTGATCTCGAAGGCGATGGCCTCGTTGGGAACTATTCTGGCCTGCTGGTAGAGCTCCAGCATTTCGGAAAAGCTGATGTTCTGCCTCGTCTCCAAAGGCCAGCGTTCGCCAACCAGCTCGCAAAGCCAAGCCCGTAACGGGCGGTGCTGGTTTTGCACCCCCACGAAAGCCAGGCCGTATGGCCGCCCTGCGTGGGGAACCCACGGAAGGGGCACTCCCTGCCGGGCCATCTGGCGCACCAGCGGATGCCGCTCGGCAGCGGGCAGGGCGTTCCACATGGAAAGATGCGGGGTTAGCACCGCATCGAACAAACGGGCGTAATATTTGTGCCAGTAAAGATTCAGGTGGCTGTCCACCGCCCAGAAAATTCTGGGGCAGGCGAATTCGTCCAGCCCCTCAATCTGGCGGCGGGGCCCCAAATGTTCGCCCTGAACAATCAGGTCGGGCTTAAAATCATTGTCGCGCAGAAATTCCGGCAGGTTGAACAGCCCGCCATGCTCGGGAACAACGGCAAGAACGTCATGCCCAAGCTCCCGCATGGCTGGAACCAGCGTGCGTATGTCCATGCAAAAAATCTTCACCGCTTAAGCCTCGGGTCCAGAATGTCGCGCAAGGATTCGCCAAGCAGGTTATAGCCCAGCACCGTAACCAGAATGGCAAGCCCGGGAAAAAGAGACAGCCAGGGGGCGTCAAGCGCCTCCTTGCCTTCCATCAGCATATTTCCCCAGCTTGGCGTGGGCGGCTGCACACCCAGGCCGAGAAAACTCAGGGACGATTCCACCAAAATGGCCCCCGCCACCCCCAAAGTGGCCGCCACCAGCACAGGGGCCAGCGCGTTGGGCAAAATATGCAGGAACAAAACCCTGAACAGCCTGCCTCCGGCCAGACGCGAAGCCGCCACATATTCCCTTTCGCGCAAGGTAAGCGTTTCCGCGCGCACCAGCCGCGCCACGCTCATCCATGAAGTAAGCCCGATAATCACCATGATGTTCACAAGGCTCGGCTCCAGAAAGGCGATAACCGCCAGAATCAGGAAAAAAGAGGGAAAGCAGAGCATTATGTCCGTCAGGCGCATTATCAGCTCATCAACCAGGCCTCCGAAATATCCAGCCAGCAGCCCCAGGCCCATGCCGATGGAAACGGAAATGCCCACAGCCACAAAACCCACCCACAGCGACACTCTGCCCGCATACAGCAGACGCGAGAACACATCTCTGCCAAGGGAATCCGTGCCCATAAGATGCTCCCACGATGGCGGGCGGTAAGTGGCGTAAAGGTTCTGGTATTTAGGGCTGTAGGGGGCAATCAACCCGGCCAGCAGCGACAGGGCCGTTACCGCGCACAAAATGCAGATGGCCGCAAACAGCAGAGGATGGGCTTTCACGAACAGCCAGACCCGGCGCAGCAAAGGAGCGCGCCCCCGCGCAACCTTTCGGGAAACTCTGCCGGAATCCGGCTTTGAAGTATTTTCAGGAGAAACCACTATTCCACCGCCTGAAAAATCAAATTTTGGCTCCCCGCCGGATGCGCGGGTCGGCAAACCCATAGGCCAGATCCGCCAGCATGTTTCCGGCCAGGGTAAGCATGGCCCCAAGCACAAGGTTGCCCATAATCAAAGGGTAGTCGCGCGCAAGCACCGCGGTGTAAAACAGCTGCCCCAAGCCGGGCAGGGCGAAAATGGACTCAATTATCACCGACCCGCCTATCAGGCCGGGTATGGAAAGCCCAAGCAGGGTAATCAGGGGCAGCAAAGCGTTTCTCAGCGCATGACGCATAACCACCTTGCGGGAAGAAAGCCCTTTGGCCCTGGCGGTGACGATATAGTCCTGGCGCAGCGCCTCAAGCATGGAGGAGCGCATGAACCGCGACATCGCGGCAAGGCTCCCGAAAGTGTACACAAACAGGGGCATGGCCAGATGCTGGGCCAAATCCCACAGCTTGCCCCAGAAACCGTAACTTTCAAAATCAAACGAAGTGATGCCCGACACGGGCAGCCATTCCAGCTCCACTCCGAAAAGCATCATTAAAAGCAGGCCCAGCCAGAACCCGGGCATGGCGAAACCGATGAACACAAACACCGTAGACGCCCGGTCGAAAACCCCGCCCTGGCGGCAGGCCGAAATTATCCCTATGGGAACCCCGATCAGAAGGGTGAGAAAAAGCGCGCCCAGGTTCATGCCCAGGGTAAGAGGCAGGCGTTCCCTGATTTTTTCCCACACCGGGCGGGAGTCGCTGCTCATGGAGTTGCCGAAATCGAGGCGGACCATGCGGGTGACCCAGCCCACATATTGCTCGGCCAGGGGTTTATCCAGCCCATACAGGGCGTTCAGGCGGTTACGGGCCTCTTCGCCAGCGAAAGGGTTCATGGTGGTTTGCAGGTCGGTGGGGGTGCCGGGGGCGAGATGGATTACCCAGAAGCTGATGGCGGTTATGCCGAAAAAGACTATCAGCATCCAGGCCAGCTTGCGTAAAATCCGCCCTCCCAGCCCGGCAAGCCGACTCTTTTTTTCTTCCCGCAAAAGCGGGGGCGCGTCTTTTTTCAAAATTGCTTCCGCCATGGTCACCTTTGAAAGATATCCGCGATATTACTTTATCGCCCCTTCCTAGGCAAGCAGGGATTGAGCCGGGCGCAATTTTGCGGCTTTCCGCGCAAGGGTGACAAAAATTAGTCTTTTGAGTATGATGGGTGAAATTTTAAATTGTGGGCAAAAGCATTATCAGGCGTTTTAGGGCAAACGCCGCCACCTGGCCCAAGCCAACTTTCCCGCAAGGAAGATTATGCGCCAATTCAGGGCAGACTTGCACATACACTCCCGCTACTCGCGGGCCACCAGTAAAAAACTTACTCTCCCGCTGCTTGCGGCATGGGCCAAGGCCAAGGGGATTGATGTGCTCGCCACCGGCGACATCACCCATCCCGGCTGGCGGGACGAAATAGGGAAAACCCTGGAATTTGAAGACAATACCGGGCTTTACCGCTTAAAAAAAGAAATCCGGCTGTCCAAAGAGCTGCCCCAGTTTGCCGAGCGCATGTCCCCCCCCGATCCCCGGTTCATGCTTCAGGGGGAAATCAGCTCCATTTACAAGCGGGGAGGCAAAGTGCGCAAGGTGCATAACCTTGTTTTCTTTCCGGACATGGACGCGGCCGAACATTTTTCCACCCGCCTGGCCCAGGTGGGCAACCTGAACTCCGACGGCAGACCCATTCTGGGGCTTGACTGCCGCGACCTGCTGGCGATGGTGCTGGAAACCCACCCCGACGCGTTTCTTGTTCCCGCCCATATCTGGACGCCGTGGTTTTCCCTGTTCGGCTCAAAATCAGGGTTCGACACCCTGGAGGAATGTTTCGGGGATCTGTCTCCGGAAATTTTCGCGCTGGAAACCGGCCTTTCGTCCGACCCGGCCATGAACTGGACCTGGAGCGCGCTGGACAAATACACCCTGGTTTCAAACTCCGATGCGCACTCCGGCGAGAACCTGGCCCGCGAGGCCAATCTTTTTTCCGGCGAAGCCAGCTACAAAGGCATTTTGGCCGCCCTGCGCAAGCAGAATAACGCCGGATGCAAATTTGAAGGAACCATTGAATTCTTTCCTGAAGAAGGGAAATACCATGCCGACGGGCACCGCAAATGCGATGTTTCACTTAGCCCGAAAGAGGCCCGTGAACTGGGGGGCATTTGCCCGGTTTGCGGAAAACCGCTCACCGAGGGGGTAGCCTCCAGAATTCTGGCCCTGGCCGACCGGGATGAACCGGTTCAGCCTGAAAACGCGGCAGGATACCATTCCCTGATTCCCCTGCCTGAAATTCTGGGGGAAATCGCAGGCTGCGGCGCAAAAAGCCAGAAAGTTGCAAGGCAGCACGCATCCCTTATCCTTCGCTACGGCTCCGAGCTTTCCGTGCTTATGGACACCCCGGCCTCCGAACTTTCCCACTTCTCCGCCCCGCTGGGGGAAGCCATTTCACGCATGCGCGCGGGCAGGGTTATCCGCATGCCCGGGTATGACGGGGAATATGGGGAAATAAAGCTTTTCAAGCCAGAGGAACTGGCGGAAATGCACCATGGGGGAAGGCTTTTGCCCCGCCTGGCCCTGGACAAAAAAGCGGTGCGCGAAGCGCGGAGCACCTCCCCCTCGCATTTCAGCAAAGAGCACAGAAAAATTTTATCGGAAGGCGAAGAGCAGAGCCTTCCGGAAAAAATTACGGAAGAGGCTGCGCTTCTGCCGGGCAAAACAGGCGCGATACTTTTCAACCCGGAACAGCTTGCGGCCATCCGCTCTGGGCCGGGCCCGGTGCTGGTGCTGGCGGGGCCGGGCACAGGCAAAACCCGCACTCTGGTAGGGCGCATTGAGCATTTGCTTGAAAGCGGAGTTCACCCCAAAAGAATCCTTGCCATCACCTTCACCCGGAGGGCGGCGCTTGAAATGGACAAACGGCTGCGGCTGGTTCTGGACGAACTGCCCACCACCGACACCATGCACGCCATTGCCTTCGCCCTTTGGCACAAGGTGCTGGACGCGCCGGTCCTGCTTTCAGAGGAAGATGCAAGGCGCACATTCGCCGAAGCCAACCCCGGGCACACCCAGGCCGAGCTGAAAAGGGCATGGAACGCAATCACCCTTGCCCGCGAACAGATGACTTTTTGCCCGGACGAATTTTCCGGCATGCATGATGCCTACTTCCAGCACAAAGGCTCGTGGAACCTGGTGGACTATACCGACCTTCTTGAGTTTTGGCTGGAGCAGATAGACAACGGGCTGTTCGTTCCCCCCTGGGAGCATGTGCTGGTGGACGAAGTTCAGGATCTGTCCACCCTTCAGCTCGCCCTTGTAAAGGGCCTGCTGGAGAAGCGTAAAAATTCCCTGGCCGGGGAGGCCCCGGAACCGGAGAATAACGACTGCTCTCTTTTGCCCAAAGGCCATTTCCGGCGCCCCGCCCCGCACAGGGCCGACTGCAACTGCGCCCCGGCAATGCCCGGCAGCGCGTGGGAAGGCTCGGCGGAAGACATGAACCTGGACAGCCGGGGGCGCGCCCTGCCCGAGCCCTCAGCCAGCACAGGAAACGGTTTTTTTGGAATTGGCGACCCAAATCAGGCAATTTACGCTTTCCGCGGAGCATACGGAACGGTGGAAGAATATTTCGGGGCGCTCTGGCCCCATCTGGAAACCCTGCACCTTACCGCAAACTACCGCTCCGGATCCAACATTCTGAACTCGGCGTTCGCCGTGCTTAAAGGGGGCAACACCCTGAATGTGGAAGGCCCGGCCCCGAAGGCGGCCACCTCTGCCCCTTCCGAAGTGCGCCTGTTTGAGGCGAGCGGGGCAAAATCCGAAGCCATCTGGATTGCCGACCGGATACTCGACCTGCTCGGCCCCACTTCCCACAGCCTGGCCGACGCCAAAACCCGGCCTGCCATAGCGGAAGGGCTGGAGGTGGCCCCGGGAGACTTCGCTATCTTGGTGCGCTTGTCGTCTCTTGCCGCCCCGCTGGCGGAAATTCTTGAGGAACGGGGGATTCCCGTTTCCATTCCGGAAGAAGACACTTTTTGGGCGGATGACCGGGTTAAAATGATTTTGCACGCGGCGGGCCTGTTTCTGGGCATTGCCCCCGAAACCGAAAAAGCGCCCCTGGCCTGCCCAGACCGGGTAATAGCCAAAGGCCCCCTGGGCGTAGCCGCCTATCTCGCGGAAACCCCTCCGTTTGACCGTCTGTTCTGGCAGTCGGCCGCATTCAAGGCGCTAAGCCGCGCGTTTGACAATTATGAGGGCTGGGCCGGGCTGATCAACTGGGTAAACCTGCAGAACGAGCTTGAGGTTGTGCGGGGGCAGGCGGAAAAAGTGCAAATAATGACCATGCACGCGGCAAAAGGCCTGGAATTCCCATTTGTGTTCGCAGCCGGGCTGGAAGACGGCATCATGCCCTTTGCCGGGCCGGAATTTTTGACGGGCCAGGCCGTTCGGGACGGGAGCGTGGATGTGGCCGAGGAAAAGCGCCTGTTATATGTGGCAATGACCCGGGCCGAGCGGGGGCTTTATCTGTCCCTGTCTTCAAAACGGAGAATTTTCGGCAAGGAATTGCGCCTGCCCAAATCAAGATTTCTGGAGGCCTTGCCCGAAGCGCTGCTTGTGCACTCTAAAGGCATAAAAAAGGTGCGCCAGAAAACAGAACAGCTTTCATTGCTTTAAAAAGGGGAAATCTCCTGTTTTAAAATTTTATTTCGAAAAAATCGGGGCAGCTTATAAAATCAGAGCTTCTCAAGCTTGCCTTTTCCGCATATTAACGTTTATATAGGAAAGTAATAACAACTTTTCAAAGGAGCTCAGCGTGCCTAAAACCTCTTCTGACGATATTCTAGAGCTTACAGACATTGTAGAAGAAGGCAGCCTGCCGGAGAAAAAAACTGACGACGGTTCGGAAAGCTCGTTCGAAGACGAGCTGGACGCTCTGTTCGGTGATGTGGAAGACCTAGATTTTAATAGCGAAGACGCCAAAGATCCGCCCATGAACCCTAACGAAGAACTGAGCATGCCGGATATGAGCGACCTGAATTCTCTGCTGGACGACCTGGACAGAGAAGGAAGCAAGGCTGAACTCAACCACCGGGACGATGATTCCAGGCAAATTGAAGGGGTTGA
>CAZDJL010000056.1:0-6924 GCA_964505745.1 uncultured Desulfovibrionaceae bacterium
GGACTGCACTCCGGCTGTGGCGAATACGCCCGCTTTTAAAATCTGGCCTTTGTTGTCCTCCTCAATTTCCACATAGGCGTAGTTTTCCATTTTCGCCCCGGTGTAAAGGAAAGAGCTTGTCCGGGGGGCAAGGCCCAGAAGAAGCATGGTCCGGGCGTTTGTTCCGTCCAGGCCCAGGTCGTATGTCAGGGGCCAGCTTGCGGAATCGTTGTAATGGTTGCCCACGGCCATAACGCCATTTTCCCAGCCAAACAGGCTGGAAAGCACCGTTTGCGGGCTTTTGAACCGGATGGAAATGGAGCTGGCGGGATGCGTGAACTGTTGCTCGCCGGTAAGAAGCACCGAACTCACATAGTTGAAGCCGGTTTCCAGGGTGGTTTGTGAAATGATTTTGTCCCGCCCCGGTTCCGGGGCGTCAAAGTTCTGAGCCCCGGCCGCAGCCGGCAGGGCGCCCGCAAAAATGAGGGCGCCCGCCATAGTCAGTTTTTTCGCTATCCCGCCTGCCGTGCTCACAGCTTAATACTCGTATTGCAGGCCTGCATAGAAGGAGCGGCCGGGCATGGGGTAAGCGTAAATAGTTTCATAATCCTCATCAAACATATTGCGCACCTCGCCCTTCACGCTCAGGGTTCCAATGTCTTCCCAGTTGTGGATGGTTTTGGTCACGAACAGGTCCACCACCGTGCTTGGCCCCACATTAATTTCCCGAGTGACGTAGGAAGGAGGGGTGCCGAAATCGGTCTGTGCCTGCTTGCCGTAATAGGTGAAGCGGAGGTCGGCGTCAAGCCCCCAGTCCGGGTGGTTGAAGTTGAGGCCGTAAGCAATGTCGTGGCGGCTCACATTTTCCAGCGTATTTCCGTCCTCGTCGTCATATTTGAACAGGGTGGTCATGTTCAGGTAGGGGCGCAGCATAAACGGCCAGTCCAGCAGCGCGCCCACATCGTAGCCCGCCTGAGCCTCGAGCCCGCGGAATTTGCTTTTGCCGTCCAGGTTGTAATATTCTCTGTCAGAACCGCCCGCAGGCCGGGTGGCGATTTTGTTTTCATAGTCGGTCTGGAAATAGGTCAGGCCGAAATTCAGGCTTTTGTGGTTGATTTCAAAGCCGCCGTCCCAGCTTTTGCCTTCTTCGGGCTTGAGGTTGGAATTGCCCAGGTAGGTGGTTCCGTATGAGGTGAAGCCGGTAATTTCCTGAGCCTGGGGAACCCGGTATGATTCACCGTAGTTTCCGCGAAGGGTCAGCCATTTGGCGGGGTTCACCGCAAGCCCCACGCTGGGGGTGGTGTGGTTGAGGCTTCCTTTGTGGCTCTGGTATTTAAGATCATAGTCGTCATAGCGCAGCCCGCCCGACAGAATCAGCAGGTCGTCAAGGAAAGAGAACTTGGAAAGCAGGAAAGTTCCGGTATTGGAATATTTGTGGGTCTGGTCGGAGGAGTGGACGTCTATGTCGTAGTACAGATAGTCCACGCCGCCGGTGAGGGTGATGAACGACTTGTTCCAGCTTAGCTGGCCTTGCGCCCCCTGGTAATTGTTTTCCGAGTTGTAGTGGGAAGGGCCGTAGAGTCCGTCCGGCTCGTCAAAGAGGTAGTCGTCCTGTCCGTTGAAATAGCGTCCTTTCCAGTTCAGGCCCAGATTTTTGTAGCCGCCGTCGTATACAAGGTCGGCGGAGTAGTTGTTGCGGTCGGAGTATGCGGTGCGGTCGTTTTGCCTGAGTTCGTTAGATGAGCCCGCCTTTTCGTTTCTCGTTCCCATAAGCAGGGCGCCAAGCCGGTTTTCCTCGTTGAAGTTGTAGCCGAGGTTCATTGAGTAGCCCAGTTTGTAGTCGATGTCGGTGTTGTGGTAGGTGCGCCCGCTGCCGGTTTTGTAATCATCGCTGGTCAGCCAGGAAACCCCGCCTGAAAAATCCACGCCGTGTTTTTCCGCCGCAAGCTCGGCCTGGGTTTTATAGGTGTCGAAGCTTCCTCCTCCGGCCTCAAGGCGGGCAGCCAGGTTTTTGTCTTCCGGCTGCAAAGCTCCTATGCCCCGCTTTGTAATTACGTTTATAACCCCGCCGATGGCCGAGGATCCGTATTGCACCGAGGCCGGGCCGCGGATTATTTCAATCCGCTCCACGTTTACCATGGGCAGCATGGACAGGTTGTCCGTGCCTATGCGGCGCCCGTCCACCAGCACCAGCACCGCCCCCTGAAGGTCGCTGCCCATGGCGGAGGAGCGCACGCCCCGGATGGCCACCTGGCTCAGGCCCTGGTTGGGGGTGTAGCTGTTTACCTGAATGCCGTAATTCCGCAGCATTGATCCAAGGTCGGTATACTGATTTTTTTCTATTTCCTCCCGGGGAATTACCGTTGTGGCCTGGGTGACGGTCTGGGCTTTTTCCGCTATGCGCCCTGCGGTGACCACCACTTTTTCCATAACTTCCGCATCCTGGCCCAGCGCCAATGATGCGGAAAGGGCGAACACGGCCCCGGCAGTGAACATTAAAAACAGTTTTTTCATCAGTCATGTCCTCATTTTGAAATAAAGTTAAAAAAGTTCTCCGCGCTTGCCGGTGTGAAAGAGGACCCATAAAAAGAAGGGTCCGCCCGCAAGAGCGGTAATAATGCCGATGGGCAGTTCCGCCGGAGCAATCAGCGAACGGGCCAGCAGATCGCACAGGGTTAGAAAGCAGCCTCCCGAGAAAAAACAGGCCGGAATCAGCCAGCGGTGGGATGAGCCGTGTGCCGGGCCGAGCCATAACCGGCAGAGATGGGGTATGATCATGCCCACAAAGCCGATGGGCCCGGCAATGGAAACAATGCCCCCCACCATCAGCGAGGAAATGGCAAACAGGGATATTTTCGTGCGGCGCACGTCCACCCCGCGGCTTGCGGCAAGCTCCTCCCCGGCCAGCAGCAGGTCAAGTTCGGGGGCCATTCGCCAAATAATCAGGCCTCCGGCGAAAATCACAAATGCCAGGTCCGGCAGGCGCGGAAGGTCCAGGCCGGTGAGCGAGCCCATCAGCCAGTGGGTTATGCGCAGCGAATCGTTGGATGCGCTGAGGTACTGGATGAACATGACCAGGCTGGAGAAGAAAAAGCTGATAATCACCCCGGCCAGCAGCATTACCGGGGTGGAAAACCCGCCCCTGGCCCTGGTGATGCTGTAAACCAGGCACATGGACAGGAGCCCTCCGCAAAGGGCCGCGCCCATGCTGCCGAAGCTTCCCATAATGCTTCCGGAAACGGCCCCGGCCCCCAGCCAGAAATATGTAGCCGCCCCCAGCGCCGCCCCGCTGGACACTCCCAGCGTGAACGGGGTGGCCAGGGGGTTGCGGAACATTGCCTGAAACACCAGGCCGCCCAGTGCAAGCCCCGCTCCGCTTAGAAAAGACGCGGCCGTGCGAGGCAGGCGCATCCACCAGAAAACTTCGGAATCGGGGCTTCCAAGCGGAAAGATGGAGGCCGGGCTGATGAAGCTCATTCCGCCGAAAGGGGTCAACAGCACCAGCAGCAGGCAGAAAAGGGCCAGAACAATCAGTTTTGTTTTAGGGCTGTTCATTCCGGGCCGCCTCAGTCGCTGAGCACGGCCGGAAGGCCTGTGCGAGGATGTTTGAAAATGGTAAAATCGTGGCTGAAGGCCTGCCTCAGGATGTTTCCGTCCAAAAGCCCTCCGGTTTCACCGAAGTAGGCCTGCCTGCCCTGCGAAAGCACCAGCACTTTGCTGTGTTTTGCCGGGGCGTTGAACGCTGTGTTCAGATCATGGGTCACGGTCAGAAAGGTCATGGCCTGGCTTCGATGCTCCTGTTGATTCAGGCTTGCCATCACCCGGTTAAGGTCGTGGGCGTTTTTAGGGTCTAGAAAAGAGGCGGGTTCATCCAGAAGCATAACCTCGGCTTCCTGGGCCAGCGCCGCAGCAACATAGGCCCGCTGCCGCTCCCCCCCGGAAAGGGTGCGCAGCGAGCGCCCGGCCAGATTTTCCAGCCCGGTAAGCCGCAGCGCCTTTGATACTGCGGAATCGTCTTCCCGGCTCCGGGCCGGGGCGAAGCCTCCGCCCTGCCTGGGGTAGCGCGACAGGCGCAGGAATTCCTCCACCGTGAACGGGGGAACCCAGCCCCCGGCCTGGGGAACGTATGATATTATTCCGGCCAGTTCGCGCTGCTTGTAGGAAGAGGCGGGCCGTTCCTTTATCCATATTTCTCCGCTGCTTTTCCCGTGTTCGTGCAGGTTGAGGATGCACCTGAGCAGGGTTGATTTGCCCGTGCCGTTGGGGCCTATTATGTGGAGGGATTCACCCCTGTTCAGGCGGAAGCTTATGCCGGCAAGCACCGGTTCTTCCCCAAATGAGAACCCGAAACCGTCCAGCCTGATTATGGTCTCATTCATTGCGCGCCTCCTTTTCCATTTCGGGGTGAAAGGCAAGCGACATGGCCTCCAGAGTTTTCACAAATCTCGGCCCCGGCACAGTGTGCATTTCATCTGTAAAGATGAGCAGCCGCCCGTTTTTAATCGCATTAACCGAAGTCAGGCTCATCCAGCCCCGGCGCGCGGCGGCCTCGTTTTCAGATGAGGGAAGAACATCGATAATTACATCCGGATTCAGGAAAATTATGGCTTCCCGGGAAAGGCGGGGGTAGGGAAGGAGGCCTTCATATACATTGCGCCCTCCCGCCGCTCCGATCAGCTGATCGTAAAACCCGTCCCTTCCTATGGCTGAAATTTCGCTGATGTGTTCTATATCCTGCTCCGAATGCATGACTGAAAACAGAACGGAGGGGGATTTTTTCCCTTTTGCCCTTTCTGCGGCCCAGGCCATGCGGTTTTTCATCTGGGCAATCAGCTTCTCTCCCGCCGCCTTGTTGCCGGAAAGGGAGGACAGGGAAAGAATGGCGTCTGTAAGCCCCTTAAGGTTTGTGACTTCTACTGTGAGCACCCTGATTCCAAGCCTCTCTATCTGTTCTCTGTTTACGGTTTTGTCTGCCGGCATCACCGCCAGATCCGGGCGCACGCGCAGCAGCGCCTCAAAGTTGACATCCGAAAACCCCGCCACTTTGGGAAGCGCCGCCGCATTCGGCGGGTAGGCGCAAAACTGGGTAACCCCCACAACTTTTGCCCCAAGCCCCACGGCGAACAGCGTTTCCGTTATGCTTGGCGCAAGGGAAACTATTCGTTCGGGAGATGAGGCTTTCGCTGTTGGGCGTGAGCTTTCTTCCAGCCCTCTGCGGGCGCAGAGGCAAAGGATGAGCAGGAGAATGATAATCAGAGGCAAGATTGGGCGTTGCATGTCCGTAACCAGAATTTGTTTGGGTTTCCAGTGCACGGCAGGCAATAAAAATGCGGATTGCACCTGTGCAATCCGCAAACCGTATTACTTGCAGAACATTCCCTGGCCAACCTCGAGCCGGAAATCGAAACTATATCAAGGCAGGTCTTCTGGCTTCCGGGTCATAGACTGAACGCCGGGGCGAATATCATGCCCCTGCTTGCTCTTGCGAGCAAAACGCGTTTCTGGAAACAATTTTCACCTCCGGCGCATTTTCATGCGTAATGCCGGGGGAACGCGTTTGCCAGGCCTTCCCGTTTTCACAGTGGCCGGCCGCTTTTTCAGGCCTGCTGGCAAGTCTCTCCGGTTACAGCGGCGGGTCCGCAACGGGTTTTCACCGTTTTCCCTTTTAAAGCCCCCTGGGGGCTGCCTTGAAACCCCTTATAGTACAGCGCCGGGCTGAAAGTCAATGTCCTGTTTCAGGGCGCGGAGGCCGGGGCGAATGATCGGATTTTAAGAGCCCTTAACATGGGAGGCCGCTTCCGGCAAAACGCTCTGGCGGCGGAACCCAGATTTGTTTTGGGCGGCTTTCTTTTGTCTGCGGAGCGCGGACGCGTATTTTAAAAAAATGTTGTAAACAAAGCTGATCTTGGTTATTTCTTTATATAATTTCTTTTTACAGGGGTGCTCCCGGAGGTAGAAGATGGAAAAAGCTTTGCGTAAACTTGCAAGGCAGCTTGATGTGTATGACGAGGCTTCACTTACCTCCATATGGGACAAGCTGGCCACAGAAGTGGAAAATTTTGAGCCGACCAAAGAATGGGAAGAAACCGTGCTGATGCTTGGCATGGTGCAGGCCCTGCGCTGGAAAAATCAGCTGTTCAACTATAACTGGTCTGAAAATTTGAAGGCGAAGAGTGTGGTTCGTAAAAAGGGCCAGGAAAATCCCTGGCCCGAGTTCAATATTGAAAAAGCGGACGAGCAGGAGCTAGCTTCCGGAGCCGGTGACAGTGGCGCGGCTCGCGAGCAGCGGGGTAAGGTGCTCAGCTTCGGGTCGGTCAAGAACGACGATACCGTTTAGCACATAGTAGTAATAGCGGATCTTCTGCACATAGTTCACCACATGCTTGCCGCGCACCTGGCTGCGGCTGGCTGCGCCCGGGTTGCCTTCAAGGTAGAGGTAAGCTTCTTTCACCAGACGCCAGCTCAGTTCCTCATCATTTTTTTTCGCCACCTGCATTGCCGCGCTAAGGGTGCCTGGCCCCTGATTATATGCGGCCAGAGCCAGAAACCATTTGTCCCAGTAGCCCATGTCTTCCGGCAGCGAGTCGTAGATAGAGCGCAGATATTTGGCGCCGCCCCGGATGTTGGCTGCAGGGTCGCTGGGGTTCACCCCAAGCGAGGCCGCAGTGGACTGGGTGAGCTGCATCAGCCCCTGGCCGCTGTTTCCGTTGGTGTTTTGAAAATGCGATTCCTGATACATGATTGCCGTAAGGAACAAGGGGTCCAGGTTATATTCCCTGGCGGCGGCGTTAATTGCAGCGTGGTATTGAACCAGTTCGCGCTCAAGGCCCTTGATCAGGTTGGATGTCTGCTGGCGGTTTTGGTTTTTGGGAATAAACGCCTGATATTTTTCCTGCAGATCATCCAGATAGTTTTTTGTGGTTTTGTCCTGCCAGAAAGCGTTTA
>CAZDJL010000057.1:0-3876 GCA_964505745.1 uncultured Desulfovibrionaceae bacterium
AGGGGCAGGCAACGCCGCCCGCGCCGCCGGAGCATTCGCGCATCATCTTTCTTCCGGCCCCCCATGATATGGGCACGATATGGGCACGATATGGGAAGACCATGCCGCACAAACCAAAATGGGCGGGGACGTTCTGCGGCCCCGCCCATCAACTGTCAAGCTATTCTTCTTCGGCTATTTCAATATTGTCCAGCGCGAAATGCTCGGCAATCATCGGGCCGTAGTAAATGGCGTCGTCATCCAGCTCTTCCTCTATTCGCAGAAGCTGGTTGTATTTTGCCAGACGGTCGCTGCGGCAAAGCGAGCCGGTCTTGATCTGCCCGGCGTTAAGGCCCACTGCAAGGTCGGAAATGAAACTGTCTTCAGTTTCGCCAGAGCGGTGAGAGATTACTGTTGTGTACGCGGCCTGTTTCGCCATTTCAATGGCGTCCAGGGTTTCGGTCAAAGTTCCAATCTGGTTCAGCTTGATCAGGATAGAGTTGGCCACCCCTTCCTCAATGCCTTCGGCAAGAATGTCCGGGTTGGTCACAAACAGGTCGTCTCCAACCAGCTGGATGCTGTCGCCAAGCTTATAGGTAAGCTCCCTCCAGCCTTCCCAATCATTTTCGGCAAGGCCGTCTTCCATGGAAATAATCGGGTAGCGGGTGGCGAACTCGCCAAGATAGTCAACCATATCCGACGAAGTCAAAATTTTGCCCTCTCCGGAAAGCACGTATTTGCCGTCTTTATAAAATTCGGTGGCGGCGGCGTCGATAGCCAGAGCTATTTCCGCGCCGGGAATATACCCGGCTTCCTCAATCGCCTTCATTATATAACTGAAGGCCTGGTCGTGGTCTTTCAGGTTGGGGGCAAACCCGCCTTCATCGCCAACGCTGGTCACCAGCCCGTCCGCATCCAGCAGTTTTTTGAGGGTGTGAAACACCTCGGCGCCCATGCGCAGCGCGTCCCTGAAAGTGTACGCGCCAAGAGGCATAATCATAAACTCCTGAATATCCAGGTTGTTGGGGGCATGAGCGCCGCCATTGATGATATTCATCATCGGAGCGGGAATCAGTTTCGCGTTCACCCCGCCAAGATACTGATAAAGCGGCAAGCCAAGCACATTGGCCCCGGCGCGCGCGCAAGCCAGGGAAACGCCAAGCATGGCGTTGGCGCCAAGGCTGGCCTTGTTTTCGGTGCCGTCCAGATCGATCAGGGTGTTGTCTATCTGAATCTGGCGCAAGGCGTCCATGCCCACAATCGCTTCGGCGATTGTGCTGCGCACGTTCTCCACCGCCTTCTCAACCCCTTTGCCGCCATAACGTTCGGCATCGCCATCCCTAAGCTCCAGCGCTTCACGGCTTCCGGTGGAAGCCCCGGAAGGAACAGCCGCACGCCCTCCGTGCCCGGATTCAAGGCCCACCTCCACCTCAATGGTGGGGTTGCCGCGTGAATCCAAAATCTCTCTCGCCCAAACAGATACTATAGTGCTCATGTCTGCTCCTTGATAATTAAGATAAACGGGCCGGTCGCCCAATTATTTACAAGCCACAAGTTCATCGCCCAAAAGAGGCAGGGAAATGCGCAGCCCCTCCAACAGCAGGTCAGGGCGCACATAATTGAAACAATTGGCCACTTTGGCCAGCGTGGTTGAAAACCCTCCCGTAACCACAACCTTGACATCTCCGGGCAGCGCCTTGCGCAATCTTGCAACCAGCCCCTCGCTCATGGCGGCAAAACCGAACAGAAAACCATGATTGAGGCTGACGCTGGTGCTCACGCCCACAAGCGGCTCGCTTTCATCAAGCTCCAGGCTGATTTGCGGAAGCTTGGCGGTGCGCGCGGCAAGATTTTGGGCGGAACTCAAAAGCCCGGGGCAAATCAGGCCGCCCAGGTATGAATTGCCGTTAACGCAGTCAAACGTGGTAGCCGTGCCCAAATCAACAGAAATCAGGCTTTCGGGTTCTGGGTATAGCACGCGGGCCGCGTATGACGCAACCAGCCTGTCTGCCCCCACCTCGTGCGGGTTCTGGTAGCGGTTTTCAAGCGGCACAGGCACGTCTTCGGCCATAAAAAACAGCCTGTTGCCCAAATACTTCTCGCAGGCCCTGCGGGCCAAAGGGTTGACGGATGGCACCACGGATGAACCCAGGCATGAGCCGAGGCTCTCCGCCTTCACGCCGCAATGCCTGATCACTTCCATTATTCTAAGCCCCAGCAGGTCCGAGGTCATGCCCGTGTCGGTAGGCAAGGCATAGGAAAAAAGCAGCTCGTCAACTGTGCATATGCCTATTTTTATGTTGGTGTTGCCTATTTCCAAAAGAACATGCTGTTTTTTAGCCACAAAAACTCCTTAAAAGCAATTGGGAAAGTATAACTTCCTCCTCGCGCTTGAGCAAGCAAAATAGAGCAATCATAACGCATAAAAAAACCGTTTCACGGCAGGTGAAACCGGATTGCGCCCATTTCGCGGCAAAGATTTAAAACATTTTAAAATTGAAAGACCGCTTTTGGCAAAATGTTCCGGCGGTGCAACTGCGCCGCACCCGCCAGGCGCAGGCTAACAATTTCGCTGTTCTGCAAAGCATTGCACACCGCAAACAATAAAGGCCCGCTGCTTTGCGGGCCTTTAAAGAGAGGCTTGTTATTTTGGGTTAACGTTTATTCCTGAATGAGGCCACCTGACGGGCGGGCCTGAACAAGAGACCTTGGCTTGCATAACATACGGCGGCTGCCGCAAACATGGTTGCTAAAAAAATGGCCATTTATCCTCCAGGTTTAATTATACGGCTTCAAAAAGCCTCAACACGGATGTGTTGTTCTTCCTCATAAGATATAAGGGTTAAAATCCGGAAGTAAAGCCCGAACAGCAGTTACCCCCGCACCTCCTGAAACGCATCCGCAAACAACTCTCCCCCTTCGCTCTTGCCTTATGCAAACACATGCGATAACGTTCGGTTCAGCTATTATTCATTTTTCAAGGAGTGCCTTATATGCCCAACACGCCCCCAATACAGGAGCAGGCCGAACGCCTTCGAGGGCTCCGCGATGCTCTGGACCTCACTGTGGAGCAAATGGCGGAAAAACTCGGTGTTGCTTCCGAGCTGGTCGAGCAGTATGAAAGCGGGAAACACGAGATTCCAGTAAGCTTCATGAGCGATGTGGCCCACAGCTGCAAAGTGGACCTCACCGACCTGCTTTCCGGACGCCCGGCCCATCTGCAAATGTACGCCATTACCCGCAAGGGAGAAGGCCTGTCTGTACAGCGCCGCAAAGACTATGACTACTGGAACCTGGCCGCCCGTTTTGACGCCCGCCTTATGGAGCCTTTCATGGTGCGGGTGCCGCCAAAAGAAGAAAAGGATCTTTCTTTCAACAATCACAAAGGACAAGAATTTATTTACCTGCTGGAGGGACGCCTGGAGATTTGGCTTGACGATAAAGCCTTCGTTCTCGAACCAGGCGACAGTATTGTGCTTGATTCCCGAATTCCCCACGCCCTGCGCGGCCTTGACAACAAGGACGCCCTGTTTCTGGACGTAATCATCTAAACAACAGCACCATACTTTGCCCAAAGGATCATTTAATGAACACCAAACGTGAATTTGAATCCTACAACGATTTCATAGACAACTTCAAACTGAACGTCCCCGACAATTTCAATTTCGTATATGATTTTGTCGACGTAAAGGCCCGCGAACACGGCGATGAGCTCGCGCTCATCCATGTGGACAATGATGGCGCACGCCGTGAATACGACTTCAAATGGTTCAAGGAGGAATCATCCCGCCTGGCCCACGGCCTGAAGGCCAGGGGCGTGAAGAAGGGGCACAAGGTGATGATCGTCCTTTACCGCCGCATTGAATTCTGGGTGGTTTCACTTGCCTTGCAGCGCCT
>CAZDJL010000057.1:3976-6809 GCA_964505745.1 uncultured Desulfovibrionaceae bacterium
AGGAAAACTCCGGCGGCAAGGATCCGATGATCGTCTTCTTTTCATCCGGCACCACCGGCATGCCCAAAATGGTTTGCCACAACGCAGACTACCCGCTGGGCCATTTTCTGACCGCCGCCTACTGGCACGACCTTGGCCCCGGCGACATCCATTTTACCCTGGCGGACACCGGCTGGGGCAAGGCCGTTTGGGGAAAATTCTACGGGCAATGGATGGCTGGAGCAGTCATTTTCGTATGGGATTTCCGCGGCAAATTCGAACCGGCAAAACTTCTGGAAGTGCTCGCCGCCCACAAAGTAACCTCTTTCTGCGCTCCGCCCACGGTTTACCGTTTCATCATCCGGGAAGACCTGGGAAAATACGACCTTAGCGCCCTCCGGCACAGCACCACGGCAGGAGAGCTTTTGAACGAAAGCGTGTTCCTGGACTGGGAAAGAATTACCGGAAAACCGATTTACGAAGGCTTCGGTCAAACCGAAAGCGTGCTGATGCTTGGAACCTTCAAATTCATGAAACCTAAACCGGGTTCGGTAGGACGGCCCGTTCCGGGCTGGAATGTTGTTCTGATTGACGAGGACGGCTCTGAATGCCCCCCCGGCCAGGAAGGGGAAATCTGCCTGCGCCGCGATCCGGACAACCCGGAAAACGACCCGGCCGGAATGTTCCAGGGCTATCTTTATGACCCGGAACGCACAGCCGAAGTGCTCAGCCCCGGCCTTTACCGCACCGGCGACAAGGCCTGGATGGACGAAGACGGCTATTTCTGGTTCCTGGGCCGGGTGGACGACCTGATCAAAAGCTCCGGCTACAGAATCGGCCCATTCGAAGTGGAAAGCGCCCTGGTGTCGCATGCGGCCGTAGTTGAGGCTGCGGTTACCGGCGTTCCCGACCCCGTGCGCGGGCAGGCGGTGAAAGCCTCGGTTGTTCTGGCCGAAGGATATGCCCCCAGCAAGGAGCTTACAAAGGAATTGCAGGATCACGTGAAAAAAGTGACCGCGCCCTATAAATACCCGCGCATAATTGAGTATGTGAAAGAACTGCCCAAGACCATTTCCGGAAAAATCCGCAGGGTTGAAATCCGGGAAAAAGACGCGGAAGAAACGAAAAAAGCATAAAAAGACAAACTGCTTCCACAGGTTTTAAAAAACTGCTTGACTTTGCTTTTGCACTTGGCTAAACAGCAACTATTACATAGGAATAAAACCAGATGAACTTGTACGCAAACCTCAATGCCTTCGCTTTCAGCTCCGCCAATCGCTGGTGGCGTCTAAGCTTGCGCCCGGGGTTTGTCTGTTAGCTGGATACGCCAGATAAAATGTAACCATGAGGGCCGCTGAAAAAACAGCGGCCCTTTTTTGTTTAAAAACAAGGAAAAAAAATGACCTACACCCTTCTTTGCTGCTTAATTACCGCTTTTTTCTGGTGCTGGTGGCAATATATTCACGGGAGAAAATCTTTCCGCTGACTGCTTGCGTATTGTTCAGATTTGCCAGAAAGCTGCTCCCTTTGATTTCAGAGAGAGCGGCTTTTTTTTACATCAAACCTATGAGGAAGACATGAATATAGAATTGAAACAGCAGATCCGTATCCTGGATGGGGACCTGGACACCCCGATCAGCCTTTATCTGAAGCTGGCCGGAAACGAGCCCGGCATTCTTCTGGAAAGCGCGGAGGTGGACGGGCGCTGGGGCAGGTATAGCGTGGTGGCGTCAAAATTTCTGCTTGAGCTGTCCTGCCGCGAAGGAAACATTGTGGTGAAGGCCAACGATGAACGGCTGGCCGGGTTGAAGCGGCACGAGGGCGAACCATTTGACCTTGGGCTGAAAAAGGTGATGAACGCGCTGGCCTTCAGCAAAGCGGACGGGCCCGACCTGCCCCCGATTACCAGGGGGCTTTACGGCTATCTCGGTTACGGCGTGGCGGGAATTTTTGAGCCGAAGCTGCAAAGCCACCTGCCCCCGGAACAGGCCGAGGCCCGCCTGGTTCTGCCCGGAGAGCTGGTGCTGTTCGACCACCTCTATAACCAGATTTTTCATATTTCCCTGCTGGAAAGCTTCAGTTGCCCCTCAACGCTCGGCTTCACCGTGCCCGCTCCGCCCAAAATAGGGCCGGTTTCAACATACCCGGGCCAGAGCGAATATATGGGCATGGTGGCCGACGTGAAAGAACTTATCCGCCAGGGTGAGGCCATTCAGATTGTTGTGTCCACCCGTTTTTCCGCACCGATTGAAGGCTGCCCCTTCGAGGTATACCGCAGCCTGCGCTCCATCAACCCCTCCCCCTACATGTTTTACATGAGTTTTGAAGACTTCAGCCTGCTGGGTTCATCCCCCGAGGCGCTGGTGCGTTGCGCCGGAAACAGCCTGAGCCTTTCCCCCATAGCGGGAACAAGGCCAAGGGGCAGCACCGAGGGCGAAGACAACCTGTTTGAGGAGGAACTGGTGGAAGACCCCAAGGAAAAAGCCGAGCATGTCATGCTTGTGGATTTGGGACGAAATGATCTGGGCCGCGTGGCCAAACCTGGCAGCGTGAAAGTGGAACGCTTCATGGAAGTGGAAAAATTCTCCCATGTGATGCACCTGACTTCATATCTGACGGCAGACCTGAAGGAAGGCCTGGCCCCGGTGGACGTGGTAGCTGCGACCTTTCCGGCGGGAACCGTAAGCGGCGCGCCCAAAGTAAGGGCCATGCAAATTCTCGCCGAGCACGAAGAAAAATACAACCCTGACGGCAGGGGCCCCTACGCGGGCGCCATCGGCTGGCTGGGCCTGGACAAGGACAAGGTTGAGCTTGATCTTGGCCTTACCATCCGGAGCCTGTGGATTAAAGACGG
>CAZDJL010000058.1:0-2877 GCA_964505745.1 uncultured Desulfovibrionaceae bacterium
ATTCTGGAGAGAACATGCCCAATACACCTAAAGGATTTTTATTTGCAGTGGCGGACGCCGGTTTTCGTAAAAAACGCCGTAATGATACTGCTTTGGTTCTCAGTCTTCATCCCGCCAGTGCGGCGGGGGTGTTTACCTTGAACAGGTTTTGCGCGGCCCCGGTTGTGGTGGGGAAAGAAATTTTGGCGCAGGCCCGGACGGCGCGGGGGGTTCTGGTCAACTCGGGCCAGGCCAATGCCTGCACCGGCGATTTGGGCCTCAAGAATTGCAAAAGCGTTTTGGCCATGATGGCGGGCGCCCTTGATCTGGTTCCCCAGGATTTTCTGCCTGCGTCCACCGGCGTGATCGGGGAGCAGTTCGACATGGAAAAATGGGACAATGTGATACCTGAGCTGGTTGATAATCTTGGCAAAAACAGCGCTGTTGATTTTGCCGAGGCGATTATGACCACCGATGCCTTTTATAAGCTTTCATCCCGGCAGGTCAATCTGGCCGGGGGAGGAGTAAGCCTGATGGGCATGGCCAAAGGCGCGGGCATGATTTGCCCGAATATGGCCACCATGATTTCCGTGGTGCTTTGCGATGCCCGGGTGGAGCCGGAGCTTTGGCAAAAACTGTTCAGCCAGGCTGTGGGCAAAACCTTCAACCGGGTGAGCGTGGATGGCGACACCAGCACTAACGATACGGTTTATGGCCTTGCCAACGGGGCTTCCGGCGTTGCCGCCACAGAAGAGGATATTCCCGCGCTTCTGGAGGCCCTGACCGGGGTGCTTGGCGAGCTTGCCTATATGCTGGTGCGCGATGGAGAGGGAGCCACAAAAGTTATGCACATTAAGGTGACCGGGGCGAAAAACGATGAGCAGGCCGAGCTTGTGGCCCGCACCGTAGGCCACTCTTCTTTGGTGAAAACCGCTATATACGGCCATGATGCAAACTGGGGCCGGGTAGTTGCGGCAATCGGGCGCAGCGGGGCTGATTTCGATCCGAATCAGGTCAGGGTGAGCCTGTGCGGGCAGGAGATTTTTGCCAATGGGCAGCCTGTGGATTTTGATTTTGACCCGGTTCTGGAGCCCTTGCTCAAGGAAACCGATATCGCAATTGATGTGGTTATGGGCAGCGGGGCAGGAAAATATGAGTTCCAGTCTTCCGATTTGGGGCACGCATATATTGATTGCAACGCAAGCTACCGTTCATGATGAAGTAAAGCGTCTTTCGCTGCGCGCACAGGGGCGGGCGGCGCTTTTCCTTTTGTTCCGGAAATCCGGATTTGCCGCGTGGGATGTAGTTTCCCGTATCGGACTAAAGTGGTTGCTTGAAATGGCTGCCTGAAGGCGGGCAGAATCCGCCTATGCTTTTTGCGGAAGGGCTTTCAGAATCATCGCAGGCTTTTCAGCCATGAAGGCTTTTAAATTAGAGCATTTTAACTTTGAAAAGGTTGAAATGCTCTGACAGTGCAAAGCACTGTCCGCTGCGCAGGCGTAGGCGAGATTCACTCTCGCCGTTAAGCGCCGGAGCAAGCGTCTTAAAGTTAATCTGCTCTAGGACTGCCCACAAACCCGGACGTAAGGGTTTGTGGGCAGCTTGCCGGTTCTCGGCATAGGAGTTGGGCGTGATACCCAGTGTAAGAAGGGGGCTTTACAAACCCGGAGAGGGGATTGCAAAATTTTAATCAATATCCGCCTGCTCCTTCCGGTGCTTGTTACCTCCTTTAATTTTTATGGAGGGCTTTGCCCCTAAAGCACTTCTTGCGCCCGTCATTTTCCCAGCTTGTCATGGAGATTCCGTTAAACTTTTGCCCCCATGCAATTTTCCCGGCTTAAACCCGCTTGGCCTTTTTTTGCGAAAAGGCGGCGCTTTTAAATGGAAGGCTTGAAAAGAAACAACAAACAGTGAAAGAAAACAGTTTAGAACTTGCGATATTTGATTGTAGATATAGCATCAACTATCAAACATGTCCAGTTTTTTGTTTATTTTATATTATATTTATAGCCTGGTTAGTTCAATGATGTTTTTGCAATGGTATTTATAGTGTTTCAAATATGAAGCTCCTTATGCCGGTTCCATTTTGAGTTGTTTCCCTGCGGCAATTAGATATGCCCGGCCAAATCCCTGAAATGCAGGTAAGATGTTTTCCTGTCCGTTCCGGATTTTTCACAGACCTGTTCCCCAATAAAAACAACTTGCCGTCAGCCTTCTTATGCGTTTAAATAGGGCATTTAAGGTACTTCATATGCCGCAGACACTGCTGGAAATCAAAAATCTGATTAAATTCCGCCCGGAGGGGCAGGGATATGAGCTTTCAATTCCAGAGCTTACCCTCATGGCCGGAGATTTTGCGGCCCTGCTTGGCCCCAGCGGCAGCGGCAAGAGCACCGCGCTGGATATTCTGGCGTTGATTTTAAGCCCGACAGATTGCGGGCGGTTTGAGCTTTGCCTTAAGGGGCGGGAAATCGATGTTTCTTCAATATGGCAAAACGGCAGCATTGATGCGCTGGCGGATATCCGGGCCAGGCATTTCGGGTATGTGCTCCAGATCGGCGGCCTTCTTCCTTTTTTAAATGTGCGCGACAATATCCTGCTTTCCCGTCAGGCCATTGGATTGCCTGGCGAAGGGGCGCTGGGCCCTCTGGCTGAAAGCCTGAACATCGCCCATCTTCTGGGCAAGCGGATCGACCGGATTTCCGTTGGCGAGCGGCAGCGGGTGGCCATAGCCCGGGCGTTGGTTCACGAGCCGGAGCTGGTGCTCGCGGATGAACCCACCTCCGCGCTGGACCCGGTTACCGCCAAAGAGGTGATGGAACTGCTTATCTCCGCAACCAGGAAGCACCACGCGGCATTGATAATTGCAAGCCACGACTGGAGCCTTGTGCGCGAAAC
>CAZDJL010000058.1:2977-6787 GCA_964505745.1 uncultured Desulfovibrionaceae bacterium
AGCACCACGCGGCATTGATAATTGCAAGCCACGACTGGAGCCTTGTGCGCGAAACTGGGTTCAGGGAGCTGCATATTGAAGTGGATGGCCCTGGTGTTTCAGGCCCTGGCGTTCCAGGCCCTGGCGTTCCAGGTCTAAACGGGCCAAACGAAAATTCCAGGCAGGCGATCAGGGCCCTGCTCAAAAACGGGGGCGATGCCCGATGAAACGCCTGCTCACCATAATCCGCCTGGCTCTCGCCGATTACCGGGCCGACATTCTGCTTTCGGCCTGCAGCGTGTTGTCGCTGGCAGCGGCCATGCTGCCGCTTCTGGTTATTTTGGGGGTGCAGCAGGGGCTGATTGGCTCCATGACCGGGCGCCTGCTTTCAGACCCGCGCAACCTGGAAATACGCCCCGCCGGAATGGGGCAATTCAGCATTGCCTGGATTGAGGAAATGCGCAACAACCCCGAAGTTGCGTTCATTATTCCCCAAACGCGCTCCATTTCCGCCCAGCTTGAGCTTTTTCCCGCCGGAGAACAACCGGGGCGGGCCACCAAGGTGGACCTTTTGCCCAGCGGAAGCGGCGACCCCCTGCTTGCACGCTGGAAAGAACAGACTGGCGGCGGGCCGGTAAACCGGGACAACGTGATTCTCAGCTCTTCCGCAGCCCGCAAGCTTGAGGTGGAAAAGCCGGGGGAAGAAATCAGGGCCAGAGTGTCCCGCCGGATAAACGGCGTGTACGAGCAGGAATACTTCCCCCTCACCGTGCAGGGCATTCTTCCGCTGGAGGCCGACCAGCGCGATGCGGCATATGCCGATCTTTCCCTGCTGGAAGATGTGGAAGTATACCGCGACGGCCGACGAGTTGATTACTACAAGTGGAAAGGCGATCCTCTTCCCGCCCAGCGCCAGGTGTTCACCAGTTTCCGGCTTTACGCCCGCGATCTTGACGGAGTGGAAAAGCTGAATGCCCTGCTGCTGGAAAACGGAATTGAAACATACACCAGAGCCGAGGAAATATCCTCTGTGAAATCGCTGGACAAGGCGTTCACTTTTATGGGCCTGCTTTTGATAATAGCGGTGGGGGGCGGTTTTCTGGCTTCGGCCGTAAGCTCGTCGCTTGCGCAGGTGGGCCGCAAACAACGCTCGCTGGGGGTGTTGCGGCTGCTGGGCTTCACCTCGAGGCACCTGGCCCTGTTCCCGATGGTTCAGGCCCTTGTTACCGGGGCTTTGGGCGCGTTTCTTTCTCTGGGCCTGTTTTATGCGCTGCAGGGCATCATCAACCGGGCTTTTGCCGCCCAGGTGCTTCCCGGCGACAAAGTTTGCAATTTAAGCGTTGAATATGCGGCCGCCGCAGTTCTGGCCGCTTGCGTCATCATGGTGGCCGGTTCGCTTGCCGCCGGGCGCAAAATTTCCGGGCTTGAACCTTCCGCCCTAATCCGTGAAATATAAGAGGTTTTTCATAATGCGAAAAAAGCTGCTTCTGTTCTGCCTCGCGCTGTTTGTACTTCCTTCGCTTTGCCTTGCCCAGGGCTTGCAGCGCAAGGGCGAAGTGACGCTTAAAAGCGCTTATAACCCGGAGGAAATGACGGATGACGTGAGCCTGCCCATGCCTTGCGGAGCGGAAATGGTGTTCCGGGTGGTGGCGGTGCCTGTGGACGGCTATCTTTCGGACCTGGAAACCCGTTTCGGCTGTGACGATTGCGAACGCAGCGGCGAAGAGTTTTACGACCGCCAGTATTCGCAAGGGATATCCGGCCCGTTCAGGCTGTCCGGCCTTCCTGCCTTGTGGCAGGAAAAGCTGCAGGCCGGGCGGCAGGGAGTCAAGAAGGCGAATCTCAGTGACAAGGCCATTTATTTCATTGCCAAATATGAACTGAGCAACCTGCAATGGGACGTGGTGATGGGAAGCTGCCCGGACAAATCAAAGCCGCTTGCCGCCGACGCCGCCCGCCCGAAAAACGGAATTTCCTGGTATGACGCAGTTGATTTTTCGCGCCGCTACATGGACTGGCTTTTGGCCAAGCAGCCGGGCAGCCTTCCCCGTTTCAGCGGCGACAACAAGAATGTGGCCTTTTTGCGCCTGCCCACCGAGAGGGAGTGGGAATACGCCGCGCGGGGCGGGCATATGGTCAGCCTGGAGTCCTTGCGCAACGAGAATTTTTTTGAGCATGACAAAAACATCCCTCTTTCCGACTTCGCGGTATACCAGACCGACACCGGCTCCCGTGCCGCATCCGGCCCGGAGAATATAGGCTCTCGCATGCCCAACCCGCTTGGCCTTTACGACATGGCCGGCAACGTGGCCGAAATGGTGCTTGACCCGTTCCAGTTTTCTCTGGGAGGCCGCCTGGGGGGAGCGGCGGGAGGTTTTGTGCGCAAAGGCGGCAGTTTTATGACCGGAGAAGGGGAAATAATGCCCGGACGCCGCGAGGAGGTGGCATTTTATGTGGAAAGCGGCCCCAATAAAGCCCGCGACCTGGGGTTCCGCCTTGTTCTGTCCGGCATAAACACCCCTGGCGGAGGGCACCCGGAGGCGCTGCGCCGGGAATGGAAGGTGGCCGGAACAAGCTCGCCCTTCTCGTTCGACGCCAGCCAGTCTCCGCTTGCCGAGGTTGACCGTCTGCTTTCCGAAGCCGAAAACGACAGGGAAAAAGGCATGCTCACCGCCCTGCGCGGGGTAATCAAGGACAATAACATCGCCCTTGAGCGCCAGCAGGAAAAAGCCGCGGCCTGGCACATACGCAGCGCCATGCATACCGTTGGCAGCATCCGCAACTTTTTCATCCGCCGCAAAACGTTATCCAACCAGATGCAGGCAATGCAGACCCAGCTTGGAAAAACCAGCGAACAGGCGCAAAAGGAGAAGCTGAAAAAAAGCATCGGCGAGCACAAGGAATTCATCGCCATGCTTGATCAGGCCATTGACACCACTGTGGGCCACTATCGCATCCTGGTGGAGGAAAGCGCCATTTACCCCAAAGAAATGTTCGACAAACAGCTGGCTCTCGCCCGTGAAGAGATCAAGGGAAACGACTGGCACAACAAGGAACTGCAATCCTGCTTCGAGAAGTTCGAGCATCATATAAAGCTTTTGCGCCAGAACAAAAGCAGCCAGCTTTCCGTGAACAGCCTGCGAAAGGATATGGTCAGCGCCGAATATCAGAAATAGGCCAGTTCACGCTTGGAACAACCGTTTGGGGGCGGACAGCGCTTGGGCGCTATCAGGGCATTTCAAACTTGAAATGCTCTGAACCCTCCAAAGTTGTTTCCGGCAATCAACCTTCCTCATCAAACAGGTCTTTCACTTTGCAGCCCAGGCATCTTGCTATGGCTTCCAGGGTGTAGAGGCGGCATTTGTTAATATCCTTGCTTCTAGCTTTAAGAATAGTGTTGCTTGAAACAAATGTTTCTGATTCCATTTTTCTAATTGTAATTTTCCGTTCTACCATAAGCTTTTTTAAATTGCTGACAATCATGGGCACTCCTATGATTGTCGCACTATACAACTACAAAAGTTGACTTGTATGCCTCAATATACTAAGACAAAAATATAAAAAGGCTTAATCAAGAAATTTATTCAAGAAACCAGTTGGCCGCACTGTGTGAACAGGGGATTGATTTGAATTCGCTGTTCGCGGGGGATACGCCGCAGGGCCGGGAAATGACCTCCCTTCTTTCCCGGCCCTACATTTTGGGTGAATGCCCGGTGTGCCTGCTGCTTGAGAAAGCGCTTCGGGAATGCGAAGCCTGCCCCTGTGTCTGGCGCAAAGGCTGACCGCCAAGGCCCGCCTTCAAGCCGTTGCCTCCAGGGGCCTGGCTCCGCC
>CAZDJL010000059.1:0-6678 GCA_964505745.1 uncultured Desulfovibrionaceae bacterium
CTTCTTCCAGAAGCTTTTGAATGGCCGCAAAAACTTTGTCTTCCCCACCTTTCTCCTAGGGAGCCAGTGCATACGAGATAAGCTGGGGTGGAGTTTCCGGCAGAGGCACTATAAACGGGTTTTTGTCATCCGCCAGAGTATGCCCCGTTTTCACGGATTTCATCTTGGAAAGCGCAATCAGTGCGCCAGGCCCCACCGCTTCTTTTATGGGAGAATGATTTTTCCCAAGCATGAACATGGCGTTGCCCATGCGTTCGCTTTCCCCTGTCTGCATGTCGGTCAGAGACATGTCGGAACTGATTGTGCCGGAAAGCACCCGGCCCATGTAAAGATATGCGGAAAAAGGGTCGGAAAGGGTATTGAAAATAAAAATAGCCGGAGGGGCGTCGGGGGAAGATTCTCTGGTGTTTCCTTCTGCGTCTTTCCAGGCAGGACGGTCAAGCGGAGATGGAAGCAGTTCTTCTATGGCCCGCAAAAGCGACTCGCCTCCAAGCCCGGAAAGTGCAGCGCCGGCGAAAACCGGCACAAGCTCGCCATTTTTGGTCCCTTTCTTGATGGCGGCATTCATCTCTTCTTTGTTTATCTCGCCTTCCTCAAGATATTTTTCAAGCAAAACCTCATCGCTCTCAGCTATATTTTCCATTCCCACATCGCGGAGAACGAGCAGCTCTTCCTTAAATTCCTCCGGCACAGGCCCGGAAAAACTTTCCCCGCCAGGATTAATCAGCAGCGCGGTTTCATGAAAAACATCGGCAAGCCCGGCGATATTTCCCGGCTGACCGATGGGAGATTGCATTATAACCGGGCGGATGCCCAGCATGGAGGCAAGCGAATTGACCGCCAGATCAAAATCGGCGCGGTCGCGGTCAATCTTGTTCACAAAAACTATCGCGGGAAGATCCGCATCCTGAATTGCCTTCCAAAGCTTACGGCCAAGCGGGCGAACCCCGTCTATGGCGTCTATCACGAAAACCACGCCGTCCACTGCGGCCAGAGTGTAATTCAAGTCGCCAAGAAAATTGTTGTCCCCCGGCAAGTCCACCAAGAAATGGCGCCCCCCGTCATATTCAAAAGTGGCGAAGGCTGGCTGTATGCTGCTTTTATGACTGGTTTCTTCGGGCTCATAATCCAAAGCGGTCGAGCCTTCCTCAATCTTACCCATCCGGTTGATGGCCCCAGCCTTAAAGAGCAGCATTTCTGCTAGCGAGGTTTTACCGCAGCCGGCAGTGCCTACAATGGCATATGTACGTTGTTTGGCCAAAGGTCCCATAACCCCTCCCACCTTGTTGAATGATTAACGCTGAACGATAATGGTTTCCACCTTTTCGAAATTGTAATACTTATGACTTTGCAATACTGCCCGATTTTGGTCAAGTGCTAACTGGGGCAAACCCCCAACTATTGCCGTCTGTATTCATTGAAATTTCCAGTGCGGCGCGGTCATGCCGCGGGCAGGAAAGTGCCGGTTACGGAGTTCGGGTCTTTTACTATCTGCTCAGGGGTTCCTTTCGCCACTATTCTGCCGCCGGCCTCGCCCCCGCCGGGGCCCAGATCTATCACATAGTCGGACGCCATAATCACATCGGGGTTATGCTCAATTACGACCACGCTGGCGCCTTTCTCCACCAACTGGTGCAAGACCATAATCAGCTTGCCCACCTCATGCATGTGCAGGCCTGTGGTGGGTTCGTCCAATATATAGATGGTTCCCGGAAGCCCTTTTTTGCCCAACTCACGGGAAATCTTGATCCGCTGCGCCTCCCCGCCGGAAAGGGTGGTGGCGGGCTGCCCCAGCGTAAGGTAGTCGAGGCCCACCGCCTCCAGCACCTCCAGCCTCCTGGCCAGAGCCGGGAAGTTCTCAAAAAACTCTCTGGCCTGACGCACGGTAAGCCCCAGAACCTCGGCAATATTCAGCCCTTTGTAATTCACTTCCAAAGTTTCGGTGTTGTAGCGTTTCCCCTTGCACACGTCACAAGTGACGTAGACATCGGGCAAGAAATGCATTTCCACCCTGATCTGCCCATCGCCCTGGCAGGCTTCGCAGCGCCCGCCCCGCACATTGAAGGAAAAACGCCCGGGCTTGTAGCCGCGCTTGCGCGCGTCCGGGGTCATCGCAAAAATGTTGCGTATTTCATCAAACACCTTGGTATATGTAGCCGGGTTCGAGCGCGGCGTGCGTCCGATCGGAGTCTGGTCTATTTCAATCACCTTTTCAATTTTCTCAATATTCTTGATCACACTCAGCACTCCGGGGTTATCCACTTTCATGCCCTGATAGAGCGCCAGGTTCTTATACAAGGTGTCCACCACCAGAGAGCTTTTCCCGGAACCGGACGGGCCGGTAACGCAGGTTAAGGCCCCCAGCGGAATTTCACACTGAATATTTTTGAGATTATTGGTGACAACGCCTTTCATCACAAGCCATTCTTTCGGTTTGCGCCTTGCGCCGGGGCGGGATATCTTCAAATCACCCCGGAGATATTTGGCCGTAAGTGTGTCTCCATGTTCCAGAAGATTGCTGACCGTTCCGGCGAAAACCACCTCGCCTCCCAGAGAACCGGAACCGGGGCCCATTTCAATCACAGTGTCCGCCTCACGGATTGTGGCTTCGTCATGCTCCACCACCAGCACGGTATTGCCGCGCCGCTGCAAGCCTCGCAGTGTTTTCAACAGGCGCGCGTTGTCCTTGGGGTGCAGCCCTATTGACGGTTCGTCCAGAACATAGGTAACCCCAACAAGACCGGTTCCCAGTTGCGAGGCCAAGCGGATACGCTGCACTTCCCCGCCGGAAAGGGTGCTCATGCTGCGGCTCAGGGAAATATACTCCAGCCCCACGTTTTTCATAAATTCCAGGCGATGGTTCAGCTCCTTAAGCAAGGGCTCGGAAATGTTTTGCAAAGAGTCGGAAAACTTCCGGCTCCGAACCCATTCCAGGGCTTTTTCCACCGGCATGGCGCAAAATTCGGCTACATTCACCCCATCTATTTTCACGGCCAGGGCTTCCTCGCGCAAACGGGCTCCGTTGCAACCGGGGCAAGGCGTATTCTGGCGGTAACGGGAAAGTTGTTCCCTCCAGGCGTCTCCGTAGCGCATCCCTTTTTCCAGTATTGCGATTATGCCTTCCCAGCGGCCGGCTTTTACGTGATCTTCGGCGCCGTCCTCAATACTCTCAACCCAGGGAACTTCCGTTTCCAGGGTGACCGAACCGCCAAGCCAGTTCCGGCGCAGGCCGGATGACGCTCCACGGCGCATGGGTTTTCCGTTCTTGTCTTCCCCATAAAAAAGCACGTCAAGGGCCTCTTCCGAAAAATCCTCTAGCTTGGTCTTAAGAGTAAACCCCCAGGTTTTGCCTACTTTTTTAAGGATATCGGCGCAACGGGCCAAGGCATCGTTGCCCTTCCAGGGCAGAATGACCCCTTCCTCCAAAGAAAGCCCTTTGTAGGGAGCAATCAGGGCAGGTTCGAAATATTCCACAGACCCCAGCCCCAAACAGCGGGAGCAGGCCCCCTGCGGGCTGTTAAAGGAAAAAAGCTGCGGGCTGGGCGCGGGCAGGCTTATGCGGCATGATGGGCAGACTGATTCCGTACTGTGCATGGTCTCCACCCACTCGTCTTCGTTTTCGCCCTTTGTCTGGTGCAGCACTATAATTCTGTTGCCGCCATAGCTGAGGGCCAGTTCGGTTGAGTCCGCCAGCCGGGAACGCAGGCCCTCTTTCACCACCAGCCGGTCCACCACCAGATCCAGATTATGCCGCACATTCTTTTCAAGCGCCGGGGCCTGATCTATTTCATAAATTACCCCGTCTATCCGCACCCGGACAAACCCTTGAGCCTTTAGCTTCTTGAGCCTGTCCTGCTGGGTTCCTTTCTGGTGCTCCACCAGGGGGGCCAAAATCATGCAGCGGGTTCCATCCCCCAGGGAAAGAACATCATCAATGATTTCATCAGCAGCCCGCGCGGCGATCACTTTCCCGCACTTTGTGCAGTGCATTTTGCCCAGCCTGGCGTAAAAAACACGCAAAAAATCGTATACTTCCGTCACCGTTCCCACTGTGGAGCGGGGGTTGCGGGTTGCCGACTGCTGCTCAAGCGAAATGGCCGGTGAAAGCCCTTCAATTTTATCCACATCGGGCTTGTCCATCTGGGGAAGAAACTGACGCGCGTAAGTGGACAGGGATTCCACATAGCGGCGCTGGCCTTCGGCGTAAACAATGTCAAAAGCAAGGGTGGACTTGCCGGATCCGGACGGTCCGCACACCACCACCATTTCATCACGCGGGATATCAATATTTATGTTTTTAAGGTTGTGCTCACGGGCACCTTCAATATGAATGCATTTTTTCATAAATAAACGCTCGCCCTAAAGGCTTGTGTAAGTTTAATCAGTGAAATAGCGGAAACAACATGCACACCCAGAACATGGCGGGAAGCAGGTTAAGAACTTTAAGCCGGTCGGGAAATATCAGGTTCGCGCCAACCCCGGCAATAAGCACGCCGCCAACCGCAGTGAACTCTACCAGCACATCGCCTTGCAAGAAAGGCTGTAAAAATCCGGCCAGCAAAGTCAGGGTTCCCTGATAAACGAACAGGGGCAAGGCTGAAAGCATCACTCCCCTGCCCTGGGTAGACCCTATGTTGATTGCAATTATCCCGTCCATAAGCGCCTTTACCAGCAGGAGGGAGAAACTGCCGCTCACCCCTTCCTCAACCGACCCCAGAACAGCCAGGGAGCCCACACAAAAAACAGAAGTTCCGGTAATAAATGCGGCGGTGAAGGAACTGCCCTCATTGCCTCTTGAAAAACGGCTCTCCATTTTCGCGGCGAACGCCTCCAGGCGCTCATGCAGGCCGATAACAGCTCCGGTGACCCCTCCAAGCACAATGCTGAGGGTAAGCAGAAACACATCCTGGTACCCAATAGCAAGCTTCGTTCCCATGACTATGACGGTAAGCCCCATGGCCTGGAAAAGAATATCCTTAAGGCGGATTGGCATTCTGCTGCCAAGAAACGCCCCAACCGCTCCTCCCGCCACTACCGCCATGGCGTTAATTACAGACCCGACAGGCAAAAACATAGTCACTTCCAGTTTTACAGGGTTATCGGCAAAGAGCCCAACAGCTGGCATCTTAAACCAATAACCTTTTATTTCAAACAAAACTCCCCCTTCCTGCCCCTGGAGCCGAGAGAGAGTAATCATTGGACATTTCGGGCAATTTTCGGTTATAATACACCGGCAAACCTTCCGCCCCGGGACAAATTGGCGGAGGCAATCAATCAGGTCTTCCATAAATAAGCATGAAGGCCGGTATGTAAACCTGTTCGTGCAACCAACAAGGAGCACACCATGCTTTCTCTGCCAAGGGCGGTTTTATTCAATCCAGCAGTAGCTGCAATTATTTTCAGCCTCTGTCTTGCTGTTTCTGGTTCCTTTTCTGGCGCGCAAGCCCAGAATGCCACGATTCCCGCAAGCAACGCCACCGGCGATGAGCAGAATAACATATATTCACATGAAGAAATAATTGATTTTAAAAGCGACCCCGATCTTGTGGGGCACCTGAAGGAAGAAGCCACTTCCTATGCCGCCTATGAAGACAAGATGTCCAACGACACATTGCCGGACAGCAACTCGCTCAATGCGACATCGTTCAACGCGACATCGCCAAACCTGAAAAACCAGCCCCCGGTCAAAGTGGTTCCTCCCAAAGGCCCTCAGCCCAGCGCTTTGCGCCTGTTTCGCTTTATTCCGCCCTCAATTTTCGACAATACCATTGAAGGTATGCGGGAAGACGAAAAACAACAGCTCATGGACACAGGGGAAACCGATTTCTGGGTGTTGACAGCGCTTTCAGAAGAAGAGCTGGTCATTCAAAACAAGGCCCTTGAGGCGGACACCCAGGTAACCCTGCGCCTGTTCAGAGCCAGCAACGGCGACACGGTAGTAGCCATGGGCGTAAACGCAGGAGATTCTTGCGCGCTGGAGCTTTGGCGTTATATGGACAAACGCAGGGCCCTCACCCCCATGCCAATGCCGGACGAACCCGCGGTAAGCGACTTTTTTGAAACACACCGCGTTTTGCCGGAGGACACTGATGTTTCCATGCTGATTTGCCTTGATCCGGTTGAGGAAACCCTGATTGCAAAACCTTTGATCTGGACTCCTTCAGGGCTCGACCCGATAAAGCTGGACACAAAGGTTTATTACGTCTGGAACGGCGACAGTTTTGTGAAAACAATCGCGCCACTGCACTAAAAAATCCAGAGTAGTTTGAGCAAGATGCTTGACCTATGGCCGGATTTAACTTAATTAGCCCTATAGCAATGCCGGGGTGGCGGAATGGCAGACGCACCTGACTCAAAATCAGGCGCCCATTGGGTGTGCGGGTTCAAGTCCCGCCCCCGGCACCAACAGAAATAAAAAGGCGTTTAGCTTGGTAAAAAGATCCAGGCTGTACGCTTTTTTTGCGTCTTTTGGAGTATAATAAAAAGATATAGGAGTTTGACGTAACACTGTTTACGGGGATACAAGCGGGGATATGATTATTCCTGTCAGAATTCCCAGCCAAGAAGACCCTCCACCTCACCAACCCAACCCAACTGAGCATATTTGAGGAATCCGGTGACGGCTCAAACGCCAGTTTGAGGAAATGAAAATATTTACAAAATAAGTATACATCTGTA
>CAZDJL010000060.1:0-5251 GCA_964505745.1 uncultured Desulfovibrionaceae bacterium
CAGGAGGAAACCGGTGATTTCTTTAACCTGGAAGCCACCCCGGCCGAAGGAACATCCTTCCGCTTGGCCCGTCTGGACCAGAAGGCCTTTTCCGATTCCCACTTCGCCAATGATGCGGCTGTGGCGGATGGCGCTGCGCCGTTTTACACCAACTCCACCCATCTTCCGGTAAACTTTACCGATGATATCTTTGAAGTGCTCGACCTTCAGGACGATTTGCAGTCCAGCTACACCGGGGGAACGGTGCTGCACGGGTTTATTGGCGAGGAAATCAGCGACACCAGGGTTGTGTCCAGCATGGTGCGCCAGATTACCACCGGATATAAATTGCCCTACTTTACGCTTACCCCCACCTTCAGCGTGTGCCAGGAGCATGGCTACATAAAGGGAGAGCAGTACAGCTGCCCTGTCTGCCAGCGCAAGACCGAGGTCTATTCGCGGGTTGTGGGCTATCTGCGCCCGGTTGAGCGCTGGAACGACGGCAAGCAATGCGAATTCTCCATGCGTAAAACCTATAAATTCCCTGCTACGGTAATTGAGGAAGAGTGTGGTGAAAATGCCGAGAATGTAGCATAAAAGCTTGGGAATGGTTTACGCTTCCCGTTTTGGGAAGCGTTGTCCCCATTGCCCGTGTTTTGGGCGGAGCAAGTGAATACTTCCAAAGACAAATGAATGCCAAGGAGAGATTCTCTCCTTGGCATTCATGTTCGGTGAGCAGGCGATGTTGATTGGCGGGCTTCAGAAAAATTCATTCATTGATTTTCCAGGGCATATTGCGGCGGTGATCTTTACCGCCAGCTGCAATTTCCGCTGCCCATACTGCCATAACCCGGACCTTATTTATAGCGGCGGCGTTCTGCTGGATGAGGAAGAGGTTTTCAGCTTTCTTGAGACACGCCGCGGCAAATTGGAAGGGGTTGTGGTTTCCGGAGGAGAGCCCACGGTCTCTCCAGATTTGCCCGCGATGTGCCTGAAGATAAAGGAAATGGGCTTCGCGCTCAAACTTGATACAAACGGCAGCAACCCTGACATGGTGGAGTTTTTGATTGCAAGGGAGCTTGTGGACTATGTTGCTATGGATATCAAGGCCGACCCCTACGCCTACCCGCTGGATCTGGCCCCCGGCTTCGAGGGAAAAGAGGAAAACCTGACCGAAGCGCTCATTAAAAGCATCAGGCTTTTGGCCGGATGCGGGCTGCCGTGCGAGTTCCGCACAACCTGCGCCGCTCCCTTTGTAACCATGCACAGCATGGAAAGAATTGCCAGAGCCCTTTCCGAGCTTGCGCCCGAAGTGCCCTTGTGGCTTCAAAAGGTCAACTGGAGGCACGGCGCCCAGCCCGATTATCCGGGAGCCGGGCAGGAGCCGCTGGAATCGCTGCAGCTTCTGGCGCTTAAATATATTAAGTATTGTGAGATCAGATAGCATGCGTGCCGCGCTGTCTGCTGCTTTCGGTTAAAAATTTTTCACTTCAGGCCCTTTACCCGTACAAAACGATTCAAAAATTTTCACCGGAATGGAGATGTTGGGGAAAACCATTGCAGGGCAAGGCGTTTCTCCGTCTGCCCCTGGTTTAAATATTTGCTTAAACAGGCCAGTAAGCAAGAGGGGAGCCGGGTCAGGTAAAAAAAATTATACTTTTCTGAAGGGAAAGAAAGGCACCGACTGGCCGTAACACATATAAAACACTGGCGATTTATTTATTGGGTGCGTTGGCACGCTGCTTGCTATAGTCTTGATACCTTCCTGATTTTTGTGCAACTCTCCAAAAATGAGAAACGGCTTGCGGGTGGTCCGCAAGCCGTTTGCACGTTTATAGGCCAAAATTCTATAATCCTTTCCTCACAATTCTAAGCTCAGGTCTATGCTCTTCCGTCCAGTTCACGCCCTTGCCGGGCGAGCTGCCGCGTGCCGGCCATATTTCCCTGAACGAAAGCATGGTTTTGGCGTCCTTAAGCCATGCCCTGAGAGCCTTCTCCTGATGCGGGCTGAACACCACCTTCAGGGCCGCGCTCCAGCGGTCAACCACGCTCATGTATCCCAGGTTGTCTTCCGCTTCCAGCAGGAATCTGAACATTGCCACATCGCGGGCGGCAATTTGCACATACATGCAGGTGGAGCGCTCCGGCGCAGGGAGCACCGGCCCGAAGCGGAGACGGCGTTTTTTAGGAGCAACTATGCTTAGGAACATCAAAGTATCTCGCAGCCGTTTTCGGTGACCAGCACCATATATTCCCAGCGAATTCCTCCCCATTCGGGGTAATACAGGCCGGGCTCCACAGTCACAATCATGCCGGGCTGAAGGATTTGCCCGCTTTTGGGGGAGAGGGACGGGGCTTCATGGGTTTCAAGCCCCACGCCGTGCCCCAGGCCGTGGGTGAAATGCTGGGCCACTCCTTCTTTATCCAGAAAATTGCGGGCTGCAAAGTATATGTCCGAGCATTTCTCGCCCGGCTTTATCGCTTCAATGGCACGGCGCTGGGCCTCTTTCACCCGTTCCAGAGCCAGGATGAATTCGGAAGAGGGGCTGCTTCCAACCCAGAAGGAGCGGGTCTGGTCTGAATTGTAGTCGTTCAGCCTCGCGCCCACATCCACCAGAACCGGGCATTCTTCAAGAACCCTGTCTTCGCCCGGAATGGCGTGAGGCAGCGCTCCGTTCGGGCCCACCGCCACAATGAGGCTGAACGCGTTTTCGCTTGCCCCGTGGTCGCGGAAGAATTTTTCTATGCTCCAGGCAATTTCCGTTTCCGTTGTTCCGGGAACAAGCAGGGAAGGCACATGCTCCATAAGCCTGTGATTGAGGCGGGCGGTTTCACGCATCAATTCTATCTCGCTGGCATCTTTAATCACCCGCAGTTCTTCCACCAGGCCGTCGGCGGCAACAACCTGAAGGCCCTTTGAAAATATTTCGAAAAAGGCCACATTCATTATCTTGGCCTCGAAGCCTATTTTGTCTTTTTGCGATAACTTTCCGGAAAGCTCACGGTTTATTTCAAGAGAAGACGCGGCCAGGCTGCTGTATATGCGGATATTGTCCTCTTTCCACAAGCGTTTTGCCGCTTCCAGGTAGCGGGAGTCGGTGAAAAGAACATCCTCGCCGTTTTCCATAAGCAGAAGGTAGCCGGAGCTTTCGTTGGGCTGGGGGTCGTGCAGCTCGAAGCCGCTTAAGTAGTAACGGTTGGCGGGCAGGCAAATCAGCATTGCCGCAAGCCCGCGGTTCAGCATAAGCGCGCGGGCTTGGTCCCTGCGCCGGGTAAATTGTATATTTGGCATATCTCACCTATAGTTTTATTATGAAAGCCACACAGGCTTCATAGCAGGTTTTGAAGGCAGGGTAAAATATGTTCAGGCTGGCTTTTCCTTCCTGGGTGAAAGAAGGAGGCATTTCGGAAAATGCGCATTTTATTTGCGCCAGGTGGCAGGCATTGCGTCAGGGCGGAGCGCTGCCCTCCTGCATTTTGGAGAAGCCTGAAATAGGGCTTTGTTTTTTTGAGGCCGCTGCCTGCCTTGATTACGGCCCTGAAGATTTGCCCTTGAAACTTGTGGATCTGCCCTGTTCCTGGCATGTGCACCTGCCGCTGGATCTGCCTTTCTGCCTGAAACCTGCGCCAGGCCCTGCGCTTGTAAGGGAAAGTTTTTCCATTTGCAGGCGGCTGATGCAGAAATGCGAATTCCTCAATATCCGGTGTGCGGTTTTGCACCCTCCTGCGGGCAGGCATCTGGAAGCCGGGGCCGCTGAAGCTGTCGGCCTGTTCAGGGAGCTTTGGGTGGCGGCCGGCTACCCGGCCCCGGCCTTGCTTTTGGAAAATCAGCCGGAGAGCGATCTTGCCGGGCTTGCACGGGAAATTGCAAAAAACAATCTGGGGGCCTGCCTTGATTTGGCCCATTTATATATGAATTCTTTAAAAAAAATGGATACTCGCGGCCTGGACGGTTTTGTGGAACTGGCCTCGCTTTGGCATGTGAACGCGCCGGGAAAACTGCATAAGGGTCATTCCCCGCTTGGCTCGCTTGCGCCCATTCAGGCGGCAGAGTATGCGGCCCTTTTTGACAGGCTGGCCTGTAAAGGCGATGGAACCTTGATGCTGGAGCTGTTCAGGTGGGAATATATTGAAGAGAGCCTGCCTTTTGTTTTCAACTGCCTGCGCGGAAATACATTTTAACTTTTTCATTACTGTTTGATAGGGTGCCTCTTCTTCCGGTTTTTTCTGCGGGCGGGCGCTGTGGAAGCGGAGCTGCCCGCCAGCCGGGCAAAACAGATGACAACACTCCGCCGGCTTTGCCTGCATAGGCGAGGCGGCGGGCCGAATTATGAAGGGGAGCAATTGTGGATGATTTCAGAATAATAATTTTAACAATTCTCGGCCTGCTGGTTTTGGGCGTTCCGGTTGGAATTGCCCTGCGCCGGTTTTCTGCGTTTCGCAAAACGTCCAGCAGAATTGTGAGCTCAAGCGTGTTTGCAATTCTTTTTTTGCTGGGCGCGGGCCTGGGCTCCAACGGCAATTTGATGGACCAGCTTGCGGAAATGAGCTATTCCGCGGCGGCCATTACAATTGGCGCTTTTGTGGGAAGCGCCCTGGCCCTGGGGCTGGTGTACCGGGTGTTTTTTCTGAGTGAGGCTGTTGAAATAAAAAAAGAGGGTGAAAAGATATGAAAAGCAGTTTGATCGCCCTTTGCATTTTTCTGCTAGGCCTTGCTTTGGGGTATGCCGGCTTTTTGCCGGAGTGGGTGCTTAACCCGGAAATTCCCTTGTTTGTGCTGTTTGTGATGGTTCTGTTTGTGGGAATCGGGCTTGGGTTTTCCACAGAGTGCTGGGAAATTTTACGGCGCATGCACTGGCGCATCCTGCTGGTTCCAGCCGCGTGCATACTTGGCACCTACGCGGGGGGGCTGGCGGTATCGGTTTTTTTGCCGGAACACTCTGTTTGGCAGATTCTGGCGGTATGTTCCGGGCTTGGGTACTACAGCCTTTCCAGCTTCATCATTGCCGGGGCCGGGTTGCCTGTGCTTGGCTCGATTGCGCTGCTGTCCAACATCATTCGGGAGGTAGCCACCTTGCTGCTCACCCCTCTTCTTGTGCGGCTGCTGGGCCCGCTGGCGCCCATCGGCACCGCAGGGGCCACCTCAATGGACACCTGCCTGCCGGTAATTTTGAAAAATACGAACGAAGCCTACGGGTTGATTTCCATATTCAGCGGAACCGTGCTCACATTGCTGGTGCCCATTATTGTTTCCTTCTGGATTGGCGTGGGG
>CAZDJL010000060.1:5351-6677 GCA_964505745.1 uncultured Desulfovibrionaceae bacterium
ATGAATTTTTCCCGGTCGCCTTTCATGGCATGGGCGGTCATGGCAATTATAGGCACATTCGCATCCGTTTTAAGGCCGCGGGATTCGCGGACCAGCCTTGTCGCCTCAAGGCCGTCCATTTCGGACATGGCTATGTCCATGAGTATAAGGTTGTAGCGATGCTCGGCAATGGCGGCCAAAACCTCGGAGCCGTCCTGCACGGCATGCACATCGTGCCCGGCCTTGCTTAACATGCGTTTGGCAAAAAGCGCGTTTACCGGGTGGTCGTCCACTACCAGTATGGATTTTTTCGTTTTGGCCAGGGGGAGGGGGGTGCTCGCGGGAGCATCGCCCGGTTTGGCGGGCAGGTAATCTTCCACCGGAAGCTCACGGAATTTTGCCTGAAAAGTAAATACACTGCCCTCGCCGGGCACGCTTTTTACGGTGATGTCGCCCCCCATCAGCCGGGCCAGCTTGCGGGAAATGACAAGGCCAAGGCCCGTGCCCTGACGGCGCTGGGCCGGGGAGCGGTCCGCCTGCACGAAGCGCTCGAAAATTTTATCCAGATCCTCATTTTTTATTCCTATGCCAGTGTCGGTCACCTTGAATTCAAGTGTGACCATATCCTCAACCCGGTCAACCAGTTGAACGTCAAGCTGCACGCTTCCCTTTTTGGTGAATTTCAAGGCATTGCCTATCAGGTTGACAATAATCTGGCGCAGGCGCATGGGGTCGCCCATAACTTCGGCGGGCACGTTTCCACCAATGCTGATGCCGAACTCAAGGTCTTTTTCCTGGGCGCGGGGCTGAAACATGGTCACCAGGGGGCGAAGGCGTTTGCGCAGGTGTATGGCCTGATAATCCAGGCTGATCATGTCGGCCTCAATCTTGGTGAAGTCAAGAATATCGTTAATCAGGGAGAGCAGCGATTCTGCCGAATTCTGGGCGGCGTTCAAATATTCCTTCTGCTCGTCATCAAGTTCGGTGACCAGGGCCAGATCCAGCATGCCCAGCACTCCGTTCATGGGCGTGCGGATTTCATGGCTCATGCTGGCCAGAAAATCGCTTTTGGCTTTATCCGCCGCCTCGGCCGCCTCTTTGGCCAGCCGGAGTTCCCGTTCCATGCGCCGGGTGTCGGTCACATCGCGAATAAGCTCCACCACAAGCTCAACGTTTCCTTTATTGGTACGGATGGGAAAATAGGTAATCAGGCGAAAACTTCTGGTGCTTGCCTCATAAATTTCCATGCTTTTGGTTTCCCCGGTGGCGAAAACCTCATCCAGGCTGCAGGATGAGCAGCGCTTTGTACCTTTCAGGTAACATGCGGCGCAAGCCCTTCTTTCTTCA
>CAZDJL010000061.1:0-6661 GCA_964505745.1 uncultured Desulfovibrionaceae bacterium
AGGGCGTTCTCCACTAATGATGGAGGACAGGCCAAGCAACAAAACACTTTGTGGCATTCCATGCGGCAGGCCTCTTCCTGCAGCCGGAAAAACAATGGGGCTAAAAAAGAATGCGGCAAGCCCCAGACCATAAAATGCCGACAGCAGAGCTGCTTGTAACGGCAGATCCGGCACGGTAGTGTCTTTCTATGGCATTGCAATAAAAGTGCCTGCCAGCAGCAGGAGAAGGGCGGTCAGGAAAAGAGGGCGGTTGCGAAATTCTCACATGTAGTTTTTAGGCGATGTTTTATGCACAATCGCAGGTTCGCGGATGACTATTTCGTCGCCAATGCGTCTGATGTGGACATTCCGTTTGGGCTCCTGAATTTTAAGGCTGACATCGCCTATTGTGATTACAACGCCGGGAAGTACCTCGCCGGGCACAATCAGGATGCACTCGCTCATATCGGCTTCATTTAGGTGGGGTTGGAGGCGGAGGATTTTTTCCTGCAGCACTTCCAGTTTTTTCTGCACCAGTAAATAATTTTTGTCTGGTATGAATTCTTCGCCCTTTTCTTCCATGCGGAAGCGGACTGCTTCAAACTTGTCCATCTTTTCCTGCAAGCGGGCCTGATCCTTTTTTATCTTTCTGACCAGGCGAAATAAAAACGGGTCCTGCCCAAGCACCACCATTGTGGGCAGGGCGCTTATCAGCCCAAGCTGGTGGGCCACATAAACCTTGTGTCTGGCCCTGGTTGTTCCCCCTGCCAGCCTGCCGCGCACCATCAGGCTTCCAGTGTAAATGTTGCAGTGCAGGCATGATCCGTCAATGGCGACTTTGTCTTTTGCGCGGATTTCGCCTGTTTCAGCAAAGGCCAGCCGGATGTCTTTCTCCGCTATCAGCTTTCCTTCCTGGCTTCCCTTGAAGCCTCCTTCGCCGATTATCGAACCGTTTGTGCGAATGAATGCGGCTTCAATAATACCTTTTACCATGACGTTATTTGCTCTTAGCTCAAATTCGGAGGTGACGTTGCCATGAACCGCCAGATCTCCCACAAAAACTATGTTGCCTGTGTGCAGGTCGATGTTGCGGCGCACATTAAGCAGATGCTTCACCGTGATTTCTTTGTTGTAATAAAAAACAAAGCCGTTGATTGAGGACAGCAGGCGGTTCGGGTTTTTCGGGTCTGGCTCCGTGTTGGCCCCGGCCGGCAAGATGGGGTCGCGCATGATGAACCGTCTTTCGGGCAATGGGGACATGTTCTCGACAATTGGCAGAACTTCAGCCAGCACCTGGCCTTTCACCACGTTTTGAACATAATTGAGGTTACGCAGGTTTACTCTGCCCTTGGAGTCCGCAATCGGCTTCAAATGCAGATAATCAAAATCTGGGTCAAAATAATGGCGGATATAATACCACATGGAACTGAACCTCGCACTCCTAACATTCTCAGTCGGGCAAACGCAGCAAAAGGGCCTCTTCCGATGTGAGTATCCTTAAAAAGGCAGTTAATTCAAGTTCTTTTAAAATGTCCAGCGTTTCCTGCGGGGGCATGCAAAGATAGAGGCGCTTGTGGCCTCCCACAAGCAGTGCATGCATTTGAACCAAAAATCCTATGCCGCTGGCGTCCACTCTGGTTTGAGGCGAGAGCACAAACATGATGCGTTCCATTTCCGGGCGTTGTATCAATGTGCCGAAAAGAGCCATAAATTCACTGATGTTGTTTATGGTGAGGGCGCGGCTGCAACGCAGGATGGTTGTATCGCCGATATGTTCAAGTGTGATGCCGTCCATGTCTGTCTGTTGTTTTTATGGTTTTTACCGGCTTTATTAACCTACTATATTCTTTTGTCTATTTTGTCCATTATCTCCTGAGCTTCTTTGAGGCTTTCATCCCCTTGCAGAGCCCAGAGGGCGTAGTCGTAGGCTTTCAGCCTTTTATGCCAGCCCAGGTAGAATTTGCTCATGTTCAGGTAGGTTTTGGGGTGGGGCCCAAACGCTTTGATTATTCTTAAATAGGTTTTTTCCACTTTTTCGTTGTCCCCCAAAGCGGTATAGGCTTCAATCGCCCCCAGGTACGCCCTGGCGTCTTTGGGGAAATTCTCCATGGCCTGTTCATACAGTTCGGCGGCTTCAAGCGGAAGGGCGGCCTTAAGGAAATGCCCGGCTATTTCGGTCATAACCCCTTCTTCCTGCCCGTAAATATCGAGATGCCGGCGCAGCATCGCTCTGCCCCTGATTTTCTCTTTTTCTGTATATACAAGCTCAAGGCCCTTTTTCAGCGATTCGTCGCGCTCCTGTTCCTCTTTTTTCTGCCCGGCCTTTTCCGCCTGCTGGCCTGCTTTTTCCAGCGCGTGGAACAGGGCGCGTAAGGCTTTGGCAAGCTTTTCTTCCTGGCCCGCCTTGTATATTATAAACGGCTCTTTTGTTATTCCCCGTGACAGGAAAAAAGCGCGGATTATGCCGTGCCGGGCAAGCTCGTTTATATATTCGCGGAAATTGACTTCGGCCATGGATTTGGCTTTTCCCACTATTTTCGTCCGGGCATAGAATTCAAGTGCCGCGGCTGCCGTTTCCATAGAACGCAGGCAGTCATCCCGTTTAAGATAGGCTTTCGCCCTTGCCAGATTTTCACTCATCTCTTTGGGGATTGTTGTTGCTATCACTTGCGTCCTTTGCGTGCCCGCGAGAATTTGCCCGGAAAAGGCCTGTGTGGTTATGCTGTTTGTCTTACGCCCAGCTCCGGTTTACTTCGTCAGAATTATTTCGCAGCAGGTTCAGCGCTGCCTGGGGAATTAAAAAATCCAGGTTTTTATGGTGTTGCCATTTTTCCCTGATCAGCGAGGAACTGATATCCAGCCGGGGCACAGGCAGAAAAAAGGCCTGCCTGGCTTTTGGACCGGTTCCGGGGTTCAGGCAAACCTCCGGCCCGGCGTTTTTGGCTTGTTCGCAGCAGGGCCACAGGCTGCGGGCCGCATGCAGAAAATCGGGCAGATTTTCTCCGCAACGGGGAACAACCACAATATTGGCAAGGTTGATCAGCTCCTCCCATTTATACCATGAGTTCAGAATGGCGAAGTCCGCTGAGCCCAGCATAAAAAACAGCTCTGAAGCCGGTTCGCGCCGGGCATAGTCCTGCAGGGTGTAATATGTATACGACGGCTGGTCTGATAGCGCTTCAAACCGGTTTATTCTGGCATTCTCACATGCTTCCAGGGCAAGTTCAAGGGCTTTGACTCTCAGTTCATAAGGCAGAAGCCCTTCCTCCGGTTTGTGGGGAGGCTTGAAGCTTGGTATAAAGTCGATTCTGGCGGCGTCAAAGGCCTCTTTCGCTTCAATGGCGATGCGCAGATGCCCGTTATGCACCGGGTTGAAGCTTCCTCCCATGATAATAACGCGTTCCATGCAGTCCCCGGCATGAAAGAGGCATGCCCTGTTAAGTTGTTTACGCTCTGATCTGGCCTTTGCCCAGCACCACGAATTTTGTGGTTGTAAGTTCCTTGACGCCCATGGGGCCGTATGAATGCAGTTTGCAGGTGCTGATTCCTATTTCTGCGCCAAGGCCCAGCTGCCCTCCGTCATTGAAGCGGGTGGAAGCGTTCACGGCAACCATGGATGCGTCCACTTCCCTCAGGAAAGACATGGCGTTGGAGTGGCTGTTGGTTAAAATCACCTCAGAGTGGTTGGAGCCGTGCGCCGCAATGTAGTTTACGGCTTCTTCCATGCTGCTCACAACCCGCACGCCCATTTCAAGGGCGAGATATTCCTTGCCTCTGTCTTTCTCTGCAAACGGGGCAACCCCGGCTTTACCCTGCATCAGGGGCAGCGCCTGCGGGCAGGCGTGGAAATATACTCCTGCTTCTCCCAGCACTTCCGCCACCCTGGGAAGCAGGCTTTCCGCAATGGATTCATGCGCCAGCAGGCACTCCATGGCGTTGCAGGCGGAAGGGCGCTGCACTTTGGAGTTATAAATAATTTCAACACTGTTTTCCAGGTCTGCGCTCTCATCCACATAAATGTGACAAACGCCCTTGTCGTGTTTAAGCACCGGCATGGTGGCTTCGGAGGCTACCAGGCTGATAAGGGCCTCGCCGCCGCGGGGAATGATTACGTCAACATACTTTGAAAGCTTGCACATTTCCTTGATTGCGTTCCGGTCGGCGGTTTCAAGCACCTGAGCGGCGTCTTCGGGCAGGCCGGCTTCCCGCAGGGCCAGATGCAAGAGCGAGGCAAGCTTCAGATTTGAATGCAGCGCTTCGGAGCCGCCGCGCATTATAACGGCATTGCCTGCTTTGAGGCAAAGTATGGCGGAGTCGATAACCACATTGGGGCGTGATTCGAAAATCATTGCAATTACGCCAAGTGAAATGCGCATGCGCCCGACCAGCAATCCATTTGGCTGTTGCCACTGGCTTTCCATGGCGCCCAAAGGGTCTGGCAAAGAGGCAACAAACAGGCAGGCGTCGGACATTTCCTTTATAATTGCGGGGGTAAGCGTGAGCCGGGCAAGGCGTGCTTCGTCCAGGCCCCGTTTCTGGGCTTCCGCCACATCAATGCCGTTCGCCTTGATAATTTCCGGTTCCTGTTCAAGCAGTATTTTGGAAAGCAGGGTAAGAGCCCTGATTTTTTGTTCCGATGAAGCCGAAGCCACAATTCTGGCGGCGGCTTTGGCCTTTTTCCCGGTTTCCTCAAGATATGCTTGCAGATTCATGTATTGCTCCTGAAATGCGCAAAATTATTATGTAATCTCTATACATAAATGCAAAATTTGAGGATAGCAAGCAAATAGTGCCCGAATTCTTCGCCGGGAGTAGGAGGAAGGATTTCGCGTTCCATTGGGCCGGGGTAAACTGCAGCTTTTGCGTTTCTTTGTCTGCAGCCGTTTCCTGGGCTTGGAGTTGTTTTGTTTTAAGGTTTGCGCAAGTGCATGGGGCACAGGTTTCGCGGCGTGCTGTGCCCGCATTCCGGCTGAGGGGGCTTGAAATATTATGCTTTTTTTCGGCCCAGTGTTTATCCGGCTCCCGGTGCGTGCTTTTACGGACAGGGAGCCGGAGTGCGCCAGGGGCAAGTTTATTTTGCCGGTTGCCATTTTTCGTTGCGGGACATTTTCACCGCGCAAAACTCTCCACACATCGCACAGGCCTCTTCTTCGGCAAAATCTTTGCGCCTGTGGCAGACCGCCACAGGGTCAAGGGCTGTTCGCTGCATCCCGCTCCAGTCCAAATCCATTCTGGCTTGGTTCATTTCCCGTTCCCGCTCAAGCGCCCATGGCCTGCCCAGGGCAACCTCTCCGGCCTGGGCCGCTATTCTGGAGGCGATGACGCCCATCCGGACATCATCCCCGTCAGGCAGGGTCAGGTGTTCGGCCGGTGTGAGGTAGCACAGGAAATCAACTCCGGCCTGAACCGCCAGCGCGCCTCCTATGGCCCCGGAAATGTGGTCATACCCGGGAGAGCTGTCAATAACCAGGGGGCCAAGCACATAAAGCGGGGCATCAAGCGTCAGCCTCTTGGTCGCCCTGATCTGGGCCTGCACTTCGTGCATGGGCACATGGCCGGGCCCTTCGATCATGCACTGCACTCCGGCGGCTCGCGCTTCCCGCACCAGGTTTCCCAGCATGATCACTTCTTCCCACTGTGCCGCGTCTCCGGCGTCAACCCCTGCTCCAGGCCGCAATCCATCGCCCATGGAAATGGTGACGTTATGTTTGCGGCAAATATCCAGAACTTCATCAAAGCGGGTCAGCAGGGGGTTCTCCTCATTGTTTTCCCTGATCCAGCGGGCCAAAATGGATCCCCCTCTGGAAACTATGCCCATAGCCCGTCTTGTGTTGCAGGCGTACTTGATGTTGTTGCGGGTGATGCCGCAGTGCAGCGTCATGAAATCAACCCCCTGTTCCGCCTGGTTTTCAATTTCTTCAATCAGCTCTTCGCCCCGGAACAGGGCGGGGTCTTTTCCCTTGTCTATGTATTTTTGGGCGACTGCGTAAAGGGGAACGGTTCCCAGAGGCTTTCCGCACCGGCTCAGCATGTTTTTTCTGATTTCATTCAGATTGCCCGCTATGGAAAGGTCCATCATGGTGTCGGCGCCTGCGTCCAAAGCGATTTTCAGTTTTTGCAGTTCTTCGGGCTGTGAGCTGGAAAGGGGCGAAGTGCCTATGTTGGCGTTCACCTTCACCCTTGCGGGCTGGCCCACAAGCAGCGGTTCCAGGCCCGGGTGGTTCGGGTTGCCCAGCAGAACCATCCGGCCGGAGTTCAACCCGCCAAGTATCTCTTCTGTTTCCATGCTTTCGGCCAGCGAGAGATCTTTCAGGTGTTTGTGGACTAATTCCGTTAAAACGAGATTTTTTTTCAGGAAATTCATTTGGCATCCTTATTGTTAAGGACGCAGCGCTCGAAAAGGAACCATCAGGAAAAGGCGGGGCCGTTTCATAATTATTCCCTACGGCAGTATAAGCTGCGTCAGGTTCAAAGGGTAAGAGACTAAATCCCACTCTCAGCCCGTGTGGCGGGCTCCCCTTAATTACGAAGCGTCAACGGTATGACATATATGCTGTTTACGCAATAAAAAACCTTGGCTGCGGCTTGAGCTGAAAGACGGGTTGAGGTCAGCCTGTTGCCGTTTGGGAAATATTCAGTTTGCTGGCCGCCGTAAACGCTTGCATCACAGGCGGTGGCGGCC
>CAZDJL010000062.1:0-6620 GCA_964505745.1 uncultured Desulfovibrionaceae bacterium
ATCTTGGCGCTGTTGTGTTCGGGGTGGTAGGCTTCAAGCCCATCCAAAAGTCCGCTCCCGGCAAGACTTTCCACTTTTTCCTCAAGCCAGCTTTTGGGCGCGGGAAGAGACATGGGGTGGGCAAAAACCGTTATCGCCCCGCACCCTTTCACTTCCGCCAGAACCTCTTCCGGTTCCAAAAGCTTGCGCGGCACAAACCCCGGTTTGCCCGGCACCATAAATTTTTTGAATACTTCGGAAACCGATCTGGCGAACCCGCGCTTAATCAGCGCGAGGGCAATATGCGGCCTGCCCACGCTTCCGCCGTCAGACTCCAGCTCCGAGTAGCTGATGTCAATACCAGCTTTTCGCAGCATGTCCAGTATTTCATGATTGCGCTCTTCGCGCATGGCGATCTGACGCGCAAGCAGGGCCTTCACGCGGCTGTTTTCCCGGTCCAGCCAAAGCGAAACTATATGCATTTCCCCATAAGGGGTATGGGTGGGAAGCTCACAGCCGGGAATGAGCTCAAGCCCCGTTTTTTCCGCCTCGGCCTGGGCCTCTGGCACGCCGTCCATGCAGTCATGGTCGGTAAGCGCAATCGCCTCCAGCCCCAGCGAAAAAGCCTGCCGCACTATCGCGGCCGGAGCGTCCGTGCCGTCGGAGGCTGTGGAGTGAACATGCAGGTCTACAAGGCCTGCCAGCGGCTTGTTTGAAAAATGTTCCATGAGATTGATACCTAACACCCGGCCTAGCTTTCGCGGCCATAATCATCTTCAAAACGCACAATGTCGTCCTCTCCGAGATAAGTTCCGTTCTGCACTTCAATGATCACCAGCGGGTCCCGGGCCGGGTTGGCGAGCCGGTGTCTTGTCTCCACCGGGATATATATGCTTTCGTCCTTGTTCAGCAAAAAAACGTCCTCGTCAAGGGTTACCTGGGCCTGCCCCTCAACCACAACCCAGTGCTCGGAACGGTTATAATGCATTTGCAGCGAGAGGCTGGCTCCGCTTGCCACTTCAATGCGCTTAATCTTAAAACCCGGGGCCTCGCACAAAACCTCGTAGCTGCCCCAGGGTTTGGGCACCCTGGCCGGGTCTTCCGTTTCCAGGCGGCCAGAGGCCTTAAGCTTCTCCACAATCCTGGTCACCTCCTGAGATCTCTCGCGGGGCAGAACAAGCACGCTGTCGGCAGTTTCCACAACCACCATATCGTTTACCCCCAGCACTGCAAGCAGGCGGCTGTGGGCGGCCAGGTAGTTGTTTTCAGAGTCAATGGCCAGCACATCGCCAAAGGCCACATTGCCTTCGGCATCCGCACCCAAATCGGCTCTGCCCTTCCCGCTTTGATAAAAAGCCTCGAAAGAGCCCAAATCGCTCCAGTCTATATCCGCCGGAACCAGAACAGCGCGGTCCGTGCGCTCCATCACCGCATAGTCAATGGAAATTTTGGGAGATTTTTCAAAATCATCCTTGGCCGGGCAAATCAGGCCAGGGCGTTTGCACGCGTTGCGCCAGGCGGCGATGCTTTGTAAAAAAACTTCCGGTTCATGCTGTTTCAGCTCATTCAGATAAGCCCTCGCCCCAAACAGGAACATCCCGGAATTCCAGAAATAGCCTCCGGCGTCAAGCATTTTGCCGGCTGCTTCCAACGAGGGTTTCTCCACAAACCGGCTGACCTTGAAACCGCATCCTTCAAGGCTGGAGCCGGATGAGCAGCAAACAGGCTCCCCCTGCTCAATGTAGCCGAATCCGGTAGCGGGCTCCCAGGGCTTGATTCCAAACAGAACCAGCCCCCCTTCCTTTGAGCAGCGCGCCGCTTTGTCCACAGCACGGGCAAATTCTTCCTGCGGGCTGATTTCATGGTCGGAAGGAAGCACCAGAAGCAAAGGGTCGGCATCCGGCTCCCCGGCGTTGGAATCAAGCGCGGACAGGGCGGCCAAAGCTATGGCCGGAGCCGTGTTCCGGGCAACCGGCTCAAGTATTACCTCCACCTCCAGCCCGGAAAGCTCGGGAATTTCGGAAAGCGCTGCCCCAACAAGAAAACGCTGGCTTTCATTGCACACCACAATCATTCCGCCAACGCGGACGGAAGGTGTTTCCAACCCAAGAGCCCTTTTCACGGTGCCGTCAAAAAGGCTTCCACCCGGCAGCGGTAAAAACTGCTTGGGGTAATGGCTGCGCGAAAGAGGCCAAAGCCTTACTCCACTGCCTCCTGAAAGAATTACCGGATAAATTTTTACCTGACTCATAATGCTACGCCTCTCCCGAAGCAGGGCCCGGCGCGCCAAGCCCGTTTTTAAAAGAGAATATTAATACTTCTTTACACCGGGGGCACAAGCGGGTCAAGAAAGGAGCATTCCCCATACGCAAGCCGCAGCACGGCAGGCTAAACCAGCAATTCCGCCATTCTTTTCAAAATGCAAAATTGCCCGCCCGCGCCTGCGGGGCGGGCGGCTCTGGCGGCCCGGCAAAGCGTTTTGTCAGATGCAGCCTTTCAATGTTGACCTGCTTTAAAAAAATTTTGCGCTTATTTCAACGCAATGCTACATACAGCCGCATGAAAGAAAAAATTGCGGCTGCCTTTTCCTGTATTTTCATACTTTGCGGTTTGTGGGCCATATTCCAGATACTGCTGGCGGACGGCGGCGGGCTCGGGCTCACCAACATGAACAATGTTTTCGTGTTCGGCCTCTGGATAGTCTGCGACCTGTCGCTGATCGCGCTGGGGTCGGGGGCGTTTTGCACCGCAATTCTCTACTACGCTTTCAAGCGCCGCCATCTAAAACCCCTGCTCCCCCTAAGCGTGGCCCTCGGCCTTTTGTGCTATGGCTGTGCCGGCTACATCCTGCTTCTGGAAATAGGGCAGCCCCTGCGCTTCTGGTTTCCCTTCGCCCACCCGAACTTTGTTTCCATGCTTACTGAAATAACTTTCTGCATCAGCATCTACAGCATGGTTCTCGCGCTGGAATTTTTGCCCTCGCTTTTGGGGCACAAACGTTTGCAAGGCCTCCCCCGGGCCGCGGCACTGAAGCACAAGCTGCTTTTGCTCATGCCCGTGCTTGCGCTGGCAGGCACAATACTTTCCATACTGCATCAGGGGTCTTTAGGCGGGGTTTACGGGGCGCTTTTCGCCCGCCCCTTTTCTTTCAGGCCGGCCCTGGGAATATGGCCCTGGACCTTTGTGCTGTTCACTGTTTCGGCAATGGCGGCAGGGCCGCTGTTCGTGGGGCTTACGGCCAGGCTGATCGGATATTTCGGCAAAAAAGAAATACTGGATGCAGACAACCGCGCGGAGCTATCCAGGTTTGCGTCAATAATGCTGGGCCTGACCCTTATTCTTAAGGCCGCCGATCTGCTCCTTTGGAGCAAATGGCTTTTGCCCCGGCAGGGCCTTGATTTCGAAATGATGTTCAACGGAATTGCATACGGGCAATGGCTGATCTGGGCCGAACTTGTCCCCTTCACCCTGCTGCCCCTCATCCTTTTGGGCGCGCCCCGCCTGCGGGCCAGGCCGGGGGTGTTCCCCTTTGCCGCCCTGCTCGCCTGCGCAGGCCTCATATTGAACCGCTACACCACAAACATGCTCACCCTGGCGGGGCCAACCTTTCCCTTTGAGAGCTGGGAGCTTTACTGGCCCAACTTTATAGAGATTGCGCCAGTGCTCATGGCCGTTGGCATTTTCATTTTGACGCTGCTTTTTTTATACAAACAGGGAATCCTCGTTCAGCCCTCTAACAAATAACCGGCCCACGGCAAATTTGAGGCCGCCCGGCAATTCAGGCCAAAACGTCGGCTACTCCTCCAAAGCTTCCACCGGCCGGTTTACCACCGGGTTGGGCAAAATTTCTCCAGCCGTTTTTGTAACCGGCTTGCCCCCTTCAAGCAAAATGAACAGGCCGCCCCGGTTATATTCATACATCACCTGCTTGTCATCGGAAGCGGCGGGCTGAACCGCCCCCTTGTCGTCTACCGTAACCGCCGCCCGAACTTCCATGTCTCCGGCCGCAGCGGCCTGGGCCAGGGCGGAGCGCAAAGCGCTGAGGTTCAGCTTGGAATCGGCGTTTTCAATGCTGGAGCCGGTGTAAATTTTTCCGCTCATGGTAAGCACCGCTGCGCCGCGCACCTTTCCTGAATAGGGGGCGTATGCGCTTATGGTGGCCTTGGTAGCGCTTTCTATAAGCTTGCTCCGCTCTTCTTCCTTAATTTCCCGCACAAACCACTTGCGGTAGAGCGCCTCGTATTCTCCATTTGCAATCAGCTTTTTCATGTTTTCGTTAATAAGCCGTTGAACATCCTGGCGTTCCCGGTTCACGGCAAAATACATTTCAGACAGCCTGAGCGGAGTACCCATGGCGGATATTCCCGAGAATTTCAGCTTGTCCATAATATAATAGGCGTTGGCTTCCGGCCCGCAGTAGGCGTATACATAATCCTCGTAAAGAGCGCGAATCGCGTTCTGCTTGGTGTCGTACGGCTTGATGATCAGCCCCCCGTAGCGTTCCATCATCCGCAAAGAGTAAGAATCCTTTTCGGTGGAAACCGCCTGCCCGCGCAACAGTTCGATATTGGCCACCCGATTGTAGTTTTTGGTGAAAAAGCGGATATTGGCGGCAGCTGTGGGGCGATCGCTGAACAGATAAATCTCCTTGCGCTGAACAGTGGGAAGCATCCCGCTGGTGAAGGATATCTGCCCATTGGCGAGTTCAAGCTGAATCATGTCCCAGGCCAGCGGGCGCATTTGCAAATTCACGCCAGAACCGCGAAAGATGGCCTCAACCAGCTCCACCTCAAATCCGGTGGGCTTTCCTCCCGGATCCTGGAAGGAATATGGGGGAAACTCCCGGTCGAACCCGTAAACCGCCTTTGGCTGGGCAATGGGAAAATTCTGGGCCTGGGCCGCAACCGCAAACCCAAGGCAAAGCGCCAGAACCATAAAAACTTGCTTAAGCATCTGAACCCCCTAAAATAATTGGCGCATAAAAAGCAGTCAAAAAAATATCCGGAAATCCGCGCCTTCAAGCTGCGGCCTCACACGCAAAAACCCAGCATGCTAAAACCTCACCCCTTCTTTTCGGCAGAAAAGCCAAAAATCCTAGCCTCCCCAGACCATAAAAATTCCTTCACAAGCATTGTTGTTTATGTATATAGCTGGTGAAGGTCAAGGAGCTGTAAATGGATATTTTCACGCCTTTCAATGATGAATGCAAAAACTTTGTCGCCTGCCTGGCGGCCAGGCTGACATCCTCCGGCAAAATGATGGGAACAGCCGAATCGTGCACCGGCGGGCTGATCGCGGCCCTGCTTACCAGCGTTCCGGGCAGTTCGAACTGGTTTAAGGGAAGCGTTGTGGCTTACAGCAATGAAGTAAAGGAAAAAGTGCTTGGGGCAGACCCAGCCATTTTGGAAAAACACGGCGCGGTAAGCGAGGAAACAGCCATAGCCATGGCCGGGGGAGCGCGAAGGCTGCTGAATGTTGACTACGCCCTGGCGGTAACCGGAATTGCCGGGCCGGGGGGAGGTTCCCCCGGAAAAGAAGTGGGCACTGTCTGCTTTGCCTGGGATCTGGAAGGAAAGCTGGACTCGGAAACAAAAAAATTCAAAGGCTCCCGCGATCAGGTGAGAGAAGAAGCCGCGCGCCATGCCCTGAACGGGCTTTTGCACCGCCTGAACAGGCAGTAATAAGCCCTTCCCCGCCGCGCCCGACCCGCCAAGCGTCAAAAAACCAACAGCTATACCCCTAATAAAGGCCGCGTAACGGCCGCCCGGCTATTTCGGGCTTTCTCCGCTTTGGACGGGCAGAGCCGGAAAATGTAAAAACCCCGCGCCTGTCAAGGTCACGGGGTTTCTCTACTCTTAAATGAACTCTGCCGCAAGCCGCCGTCTATACAGCATAATCTCCACGATTGAGCTTAAATTTCTCCGTTGCCGCCATTACTTCCAGTTCATCGAGAATGCCGGACAAAACCGGATTGTTTCCAATCTGGGCGAGGTCTCCTTTCAGCTGTTCCGTTTTTCCCCCAATAGTTTCAAGCAGGCTGTAAACCGATTTCAGGCTTGCCTGCGCCTGCTCCTTGCCCTCGCCGGCAAGAGCCGCGCCATAAGAATCAACCATTCCCAGAAGCTCGGAAACTTCATCCATAAATTTGTCTTCTTCCGGCGAAAAACCGGCCACAGGCTGGCTTTTTTCAAGGCCGTCAAGAGAGGCAAGGGGGACTATTTCCTTTATTGCCGTAAGCACCCCGTCCTTTTGCTGGCCCTGGGCCAGTTCCTCGGCAAGCAGGGCGGCGAAATTGGTTTCCAGCCGGGCTGAACCGGTTTTTTCCAGCTGCTCTTCATTGCTGACTATTCCGCCAAGCAATTCATTTTGAATTTTCATGTCTACCCCCTGATAGTTGGGTTAATCCTGCTTTTGCCAAGCAAAAAGCTTGCCATGTCTTCAAAGCGCGTAACTACCTGTTTTTATTCAACCCATCCGTCGGCAACAAGGAAATGTTTTCCCTTGCGGCAGTTTTTGCCCGGCAAATTAAAAAAATGTGCGGCTCCTGCTTTTGCCTTGCAAATATGCTTGCTTTGCCCATGAATATTTTTTAAATTAAAAGCGTGGATGCGACATGCAAACTTGTTTCATTTATAATATTA
>CAZDJL010000063.1:0-6620 GCA_964505745.1 uncultured Desulfovibrionaceae bacterium
AGCGAATTCTATTTCACAACCACACTCTGGCCGGATTTTTCCATACAGGAGCTGCATGAGGCCCTGGAAGAATTTTCAAGGCGCGAACGCCGCTTCGGAAGCACAGGAGAAGAATCTTGAACATACCCAAAGGACACAACACCCGTCTGGTTACAGGCATAGCAATTCTGCTGGTTCTGGGGCTGGCCCTCTATTTTGGCGGCTGGCTGATGTTTTCCATGCTGCTGCTGGCCTCGACAATAGCCCAGTATGAATTTTACCAGATGTTCTGGCCCGGCAAGAAGTATATGCTGCTTGAAAAAATCTCCGGCCTTCTGGCTGGCGGAGGCCTGCTTACTGCGGTATTTTTAAACGCATGGTCGGCCATGATTTTCTGCATAGTGGCCGCAGGGGTGCTCGGCGCAATCTCTTTTCTGGTGCGTTACGGCTCGGGCAAAGAAGACGCGGCCCTGCCGCAAAGCATGCTTCTGCTGGCCGGGTTCGCCTATGTTCCCCTGCTTTTGCAAATGGCTTTCAGGCTCTCCTCGCTTGAAATTCTGCTGATTATCGTGGCGGTAACCAGCTCCGACGCGGCAGCCTATTATGTAGGCTCCGCCTGGGGAAAACGTAAAATATGGCCGAGAGTCAGCCCCAAGAAAAGCGTGCTTGGAAGCGTGGCAAGCCTTGCAGCCTGCGCAGCCGTGGTCACGGTTCTGGGGGTAATTCTTTGGGGGGGAAGCTGGCACTGGTGGGCTTTGTCCGGCCTGCTCATAAATATCATGGCCCAGCTTGGCGACTTTTTCGAATCGGCCCTCAAACGCAGCAGCGACGTTAAAGATTCCGGCACCATTCTGCCCGGACACGGAGGGGTGCTTGACCGCATAGACAGCTTCCTGTTCGCCCTGCCCACCTATGTGCTGCTTAAAATGCTGCTGCTTAGCTGAGCTGAAAACCTATGAACAGAAACAGCTGGAAAACGCCCGAATATATATCCCCCCTGCCGCTCGAACGGCTGGACAGCCTGTTTCCGCGTAACATTGTTCTGCTTGGTTCTACCGGATCCATTGGACGCAGCGCTCTGGCGGTGCTTGAAAACCTGCCCCCGGAACAAGGCGCCTGCTTCAGGGTTACCGCTTTGGCAGCAGGCAGAAATATAGAGCTTTTGGCAAAGCAGGCCGCTGTCCACCGCCCGCCTTACCTGGCGGTGCAGGAAGAAGGCCTGGTCGCACCGCTTAAAGCCCTGCTTCCACACGGATACCGCCCTGAAATAGTGGCGGGCCAATCTGGCTACGCCGGCCTGGCGGCCTTGCCGGAAGCGTCGCTGGTGCTTTCCGCGCAGGTTGGGGCGGCAGGCCTGAAAGGCACTGTTGCCGCCGCGAGGGCGGGAAAAATTGTGGCCCTTGCAAACAAGGAATCCCTTGTGCTGGCAGGCAACCTCATACGCTCCGTTTGCAAAGAAAGCGGAGCAGTGCTTTTGCCTGTGGATTCAGAGCATAACGCCCTGTTTCAGCTTCTTATGGAACGCCTGAGGCCGGAACCGGTAAAACTGACAATAACCGCTTCCGGAGGCCCGTTCAGAGGGCGCACCAGCGCCGAGCTTGCCAAAATCACCCCCAGTGAAGCATTGAAACACCCCAACTGGAGCATGGGCGCCAAAATAAGCATAGACTCGGCGACCCTGATGAACAAAGGCCTGGAAGTCATTGAAGCGCACCATCTTTACGGCTTGCCCGCCGCCCAGATAGATGTTGTGGTGCATAGCCAGTCAATCATCCACTCTTTCATCTCTTTCAAAGACGGCTCCTATCTGGCCCAGTTGGGCACGCCCGACATGCGGATGCCCATAGCCCACGCCTTGGGTTGGCCCAGACGGATAGACCCGGGCGTGAAGGAATTGTCGCTGCAAAACTGCCCCGACCTCAGCTTTGAAAAACCCGACCTCGAGGTGTTTCCCTGTTTGCGCTATGCTTACGAAGCCATGAAGGAAGGCGGTGGAATGCCCATAATCCTCAATGCCGCCAATGAAATCGCGGTTGAGGCCTTTCTTGCAAACCGCCTGGATTTTCCGGGCATTCCCGGTCTTGTGGGCAAGGCCATGCAGTCAGTCCCCACCCGGTTCACAGCCAGCAACCAATATTCTGAAGACGATATCCTGAACCTTGACCGGGAAACCAGGGCATGGTGTCTGGACAGATTGTCAAAGATGTAGCAGAATAGTTTCCTGATATGAACCTATAACATTGGGTTAATTATATGATTGCTGGAATTACAATAGTCCTCGTTATTGGAGGCCTGATTTTCTTCCATGAACTGGGCCACTTTCTGGTGGCTCGGGCTTTTGGGGTCGGCGTATCCAAATTTTCGCTGGGCCTGGGGCCCAGGCTTTTCGGCATTACCCGCGGCAAAACTCACTATCAACTGGCGGCAATACCGCTGGGCGGCTATGTGATGCTTGTGGGAGAACAGGAAGGGGAAAAACTGCCTGAAAATTTTACTGTTGAGGAAAGTTTTTCCGAACACCCCACCTGGCAGAAACTGCTTATTGTGGCCGCCGGTCCGGTCTTCAACCTGCTGCTCGCCTGGTTTATTGCCTGGGGTCTGTTCTGGTACCATGGCGAAACCCTGGTTTTGCCGGAAATTGGCACTATTCAGAAGGATAGCCCGGCGGAAACGGCGGGTCTGCTTCCCGGAGACCTGATTTTACAGATTGATGGGCAGACAGTGGACAGCTGGGAAAAAATCACTCCCCTGATTTATGGCTCGAAGGGAGAACCCCTGGATGTGCAGGTCAACCGCAAAACATCCCTTGGTGACGAAATCTTGAATTTCAGCATTACTCCCGTACAAAGGGAGATGCCGAACGTGCTTGGCCGAACCTTTGAAAACTGGGTCATCGGCATATCTCCGCCGAAAAAGCTGACCCTGCAAACACACAGTTTCGGGCTTTTCGGATCCGCGGCCATGGGAGCCCAAAAAGTATGGGGCTACGTTGCCGCTATCGGAGATTTCTTGAAAGACGCCGTCACCCTTCAGGTTCAGGCGGACTCCCTGGTGGGGCCGATAGGAATGGGCCAGCTGATTGGAATCAGCGCGGAGCGTGGGCTTTCCAGCGTATTGGAGCTCACCCTGTTCATCAGCATCAACCTTGCAATACTGAACCTGCTCCCCATTCCCATGCTGGATGGCGGGCATATCGTCTTTTTCCTGGTGGAAATGGCCACAGGGCGCAAACTTCCGGACAAGCTCAAAGAAATGGCTCTCAGGGTTGGCCTGCTGCTTCTGCTTTCCCTTATGGGGCTTGCCCTGTTTAACGATTTTTTGGGCCTCCTGCGGGGGTAATAAAGGTTTTTACACATGTTGACCTTGATTCTGAACAGCATGGAAGGGCCGATGCAGCTTGTTCTGGCAAAACAGGCCAATGCGGCGGGAAACAGCCTCGGAATTGCCGATTCGATGTGCTGGGAGCCGCAAGGCCAGGGGGCGGAAACCCTTATTCCAAATATTGAAAAGTTTCTTGAGCGAAACGGCTTGTTTCCCGCGTCCATAAGCCGCATCGCCTGCGTGCGCGGGCCGGGCAGCTTCACCGGGATAAGACTGGCCCTGGGCACGGCTCTGGGCCTCTCGCGATCCATACCCGGAAGGCCTTCCCTGGGGGGAATAGACTATCTTCCGCTCATTGCCGCCACAGCAGCCGGAGAAAACGCCCTGCCGCCCGGCGCATCCATATGGGCGCTCACTCACGCAAGGCGGGGGCAGGTGCATCTTCAGGGGTTCAAGGCGGGAGAGCGGCTTGTTCCGCTGGGGGAGCCGGAAGGTTGCCTGCTTGAAAAAGCCGTGCTCTGCATCAATGCGAGAAGTCTGCCGGGGGCTCCAATATATCTGGCGGGTTCCGGGCTTGCCCGCAACAGGGAATACTTCTCTGCCAACGCACCGGAAGCGATTTTGCTTGAAAGCCCGGTTTATCCCGGCCTGAATGCGCTGACCGAGGCTGCGGCCAAAGCCAGTTATTCCGACAAACCGATAGATCCTCTTTACTTGCGCGTTTCCGACGCGGAGGAGAATTTGCCTTATATTGCCACAGGCCTGGGCCTGGACCCCCGCCAGGCCGTGCTTGATTTGCTGAAGCTCACCGGACGAAGCGCCTGAGGTCTTTATGAATATGCTCTTCAAAAGCCGCCACATTGGGGTAGCAGCCCTGATCATGGGGCTGAGCGTGCTCATATCCAGGTTCATGGGCCTTGCCCGGGACATGGTAATCAGCCATTTTTACGGGGCCAGCACCGAGTCGGACATCTACTTTGCATCGTTCATGGTTCCCGACTTCATAAATTACCTGCTTGCCGGGGGGTATTTTTCAATTACCCTTATTCCGGTGCTTTCACGCTGCTTCGCCAAGAATAAAGAAGACGGCTGGAAGCTTTTTTCCGCCGTGTTCTGGTGGGTGTCGATTCTGATTGCGCTGTTCACCACGGCTGCCTTTATTTTTGCCCCGGAGCTTACCGAGATTGTCGCTCCCGGCTTTAGCGAACCCTCAAAAGAACGCCTCGCCTTTTTCTTGCGCATTATCCTGCCCGCCCAGGCTTTTTTTCTGCCCGGGGCCTGCCTTACGGCAATACTTTATCTGCGCCGCCACTTCGCCATTCCCGCCCTTACCCCGCTCATATACAACGGAGCGATCATTTTTACGGGAGTCTTGCTCATTGACCTCGGCCTGACCGGGTTCTGCGTGGGAGTGCTGATTGGAGCCTTGCTGGGGAGCCTTTTGCTTCCTTTATGGGGCGCAGCCAGAGGGAGCGGCCCCGCCAACCCGGATGCCGATGAGCTGACCGGCAAGTTCAAGCTTTCATTCACCCTGTTTCATCCGGAGTTGAAGAAAATTTTCCTGCTGGCTCTGCCGCTGATGCTCGGCCAGTCTATGGTTGTGCTGGACGAACAATTCTTCCGGATTTTCGGAAGCCTTACCGGTGAAGGCGGAGTAAGCCTCCTGAATTACGCCCGCCGCCTCACCCAGGTTCCGGTGGGAGTGGTTGCCCAGGCCGCCGGGGTGGCCTCGTTTCCATTTCTGGCCCAGCTTGCGGCCACAAACCAGACGGAACTTTTCAACCTGACCCTGCAGAACGCGCTGAAAAATGTGTTTGCCGTGCTCGCCCCCATTTGCGCCTTCATGATTCTCGCAGCTCAGCCGATTATTCATGTAATTTACCAGCACGGCGGCTTTGGAGCGGAAGATACGGAAACGGCGGCATGGCTGATGCGGATTATGCTGACGGGAGTAGTTTTCTGGGGGGCCCAGCAGCTTTTGGGCAGGGCATTCTACTCAAAGGTAAATACGCTTACCCCGGCCCTTTGCGGCACGGCAGCCACCATTTTGTTTCTGCCGCTTTATTATTATGCGGCAATTGACTATGGGGCACAGGGAATAGCAGCATTAAGCGTGTTCGGGGTCGCTTTTTACGCCGCCCTGATCGCCTTTATCTGGGCGAAAAAACACGGCAAGGCCGCACTTGAGGGAACATTTCAGCACGGTGTGATAGCATGGGCTTTAAGCATTGCCGCCCTTGTTCCCGCCTGGCTCACCCTGTTCGTCATGACAACGCTGATACCGGACAACACTGGAGGAAACCTGCTGGCTATAATCATCTGCGGCTCCGTATTCTCACTTTTTTATCTGACGTTCAGCCGCATTGCCTACCCCGCCCTGCTGGCTCCACTGGCCCCATTTGCCAAACAAATGCCGCTCCCGGTTTTCCGCCTGCTTTTTCCTGAAGGATCAAAAAAACCGTGACCTTACAGGATAAAAAATTGCTTCAACGCATCCAGGCCGATTTTCCAGTAGCCCCCCGCCCGTTTGCTGTTCTGGCCGAAGAATTCGGCCTGACCGAACAAGAAATTTTAACAAAAATAAAAACATGGCGGCAGGAAGGATTGATCAGGCGAATCGGGCCGAACTTCAGCCCTGCCTCACTGGGGTTTTGCAGCACCCTGTGCGCGGCTGAAGCGCCGGAAGAAAAACTGGCCGGGTTTGTAGCCGAGCTTAACGCCCTGCCTGGCGTAACCCACAACTACAGGCGCGATCACAAAAAAAATGTCTGGTTTACCCTGATTGCAGAAAACCGGGAACAAATAACCCGCACAATCATGGACATAGAAATGCGGACAGGGGTAAAAATCATGAGCCTGCCCGCTAAAAGGGCGTTCAAGCTGAAGCTTGAACTGATGCCGGATTAAAATTTACTCTTGAAACAAGGCAAGGGTTTTACCCTCACAAATCACTGCGGCGAAAAAGATGCAGGAGGAACCCGTGACTGCCAGCCGGCAGACCGCTTCCATGCTCAATTTCCTTCATTTCCCGAAAAAACGCCTGGCAGAACCAGGTAATCCCCCATACTGATGCCGAACCGCTTGACGCTTCCCGCAAGAACTTCCAGCACATAGCGCCCGGGAGAACCCGATGATATACGCTTAAGAGAGCCTGGTTCGGCGTTTTCTTCAATTTTGAAGATGACGCCTTCGGCGTTTATGAACATCATGTCCAGGGGAATGGAGGTATTTTTCATCCACATGTCCATGACCATATCCCTTTCAAAGTCAAACAGCATGCCTTCCTGCCAGGGCAGATGAGCACGAAACATCATGCCCTT
>CAZDJL010000064.1:0-6572 GCA_964505745.1 uncultured Desulfovibrionaceae bacterium
CGGAAGCTCTTTCTGACTGTCGGCGGATAACGCCCGGCGGCACACGTCATAGGCAATCTCGCCAAGCCCCACCCCGCCTATCCGGCTGGGCAGGGAAATTGGCCCGCTTTCAAAATAGCGTGCCGCAAGCTCTGCCGATATTCCCACGGCCTCAAAAAACTGCCCGCCCAGGAAGCTGCGCAGGGTGGATACCCCCATGCGGGAAAAAGTCTTCAACAGTCCTTTTTGCAACGCGGTTACATAAGAGTGGACAAATTCCCTCACTTTTCCCGGGTCTTCATTATGCGTTTGCCTCGCGGCAGCCTCCACCGAGGCAAAACCTATGCGCGGGTGCACCGCGCTGGCCCCAAAAGAAATAAGCTGCGCCAGATGCATTATCTGCCTGGCGTCGCCGCAATCCACAATTATGCTGGCTAAATGGCGCTTGCCCGCCCGGATTAAATGATGGTGAAGGCCGGCCACAGCTAAAAGCGAAGGCACTGGAAGGCCCGGCATAAGGCCGTGGTCGGAAAGCAAAAGAATAGAAACGCCGCCGTCCACAGCCCTCTCAGCCTGGGCGAACAGGCTGTTAAGCCCCGCCTCAAGGCTGGCCCCAAGTTCCGCCAGATCCGCCTGGCCCATCATTTTTCCGGTGCAGGTGGGATGAAAGCACATCTTAAGCTCGGCCACCTTCAGCCTGGGGTGGGAAGACGCCCTGATCCGTCTCAGATCCTTGGAAGTAAGAATGGGGTTGGGCAGGCGAAGCAGGCCGTAATGCCCAGGCGTTTCATCGAACAGGTTTCCGCGTTTTCCCAAAAATCCGGTAAGGGACATCACCAGCCCTTCCCGGATGGGGTCTATCGGGGGGTTGGTCACTTGCGCGAAACGCTGCTTAAAATACGCGAACAAAAGCTGCGGTTCTTCGGAAAGCACCGCAAGGGGAACATCATAGCCCATGGAGGCCACCGGTTCCTGGGCGTTCCGGGCCATGGGCAGAAGAACCTCGTCAAGCTCCTCTTTCGTGAAGCCGAAAACCGTTTGTTCGCGCAAAAGCTCCTGCGCGTCCAATTCAAAATTTTCAGCAGCTTTTCCGGAAACACTCAAATCATGAAGCGCTATTCCATGCTCCCGCACCCAGTGCCGATATGGCTTTTCGTAAATTACGCGCCCCTTGCATTCGGCATCGGTCAGCACCCTTTGCCGGGCAAAATCCACCAGAAGCATGCGCCTGGGGTCAAGCCGCCCCCTGCGCACAACATTTTCAGAGGGAATGTCGAGAACCCCGGCTTCGGACGCAAGCAGAAAAAGGCCGTCCCTGGTTTGCACAAACCGGCAGGGGCGCAGGGCGTTGCGGTCGAGCATCGCCCCTATCTGGCGAAACCCGTCCGTGAACACCAGGGCCGCAGGCCCGTCCCACGGCTCCATCAACGCGGCGTGATATTCATAAAACGCGCGCTTGTCATCGCCCATTATAAAATCCGCTCCAAACGGTTCGGGAAGAAGCATCATCGCACTGTGGGCAAGGCTGCGCCCGCCCATGTAAAGAGCCTCCATGGCGTTGTCCAGCATGGCAGAATCGCTCCCGGCCGGATCAAGAACAGGCAAAATATGCCTGAGGTCATTGCCGAACAACTCGCTTCGCAGCGCAGGCTCCCGCATGACCATATTCGCCTGGTTGCAGGCCACCGTGTTGATTTCGCCGTTATGGGCCAGGCAGTGAAACGGCTGGGCCAGCCTCCAGGCCGGTTTGGTGTTGGTGCTGTACCGTTCGTGAAAAATGGCGAAATGCACCTTGAAGTCGCGCTGGCTTAAATCCTGATAAAAGGCGGACAGCCTGCCTCCTTTGAGCATTCCCTTGTAAACGATGCTGTGCGACGAAAGGCTGGCCACATGAAATTGGTCGGGGTGCAGCCCAAGTTCATCGCGCACTTTTCCGGCAAGATGCCTGCGCGCAATGTAAAGCTTTCTCTCAAAATCTCCCCTGGCCCCTTTCGGGCAAACCAGAACCTGACAGATGTGCGGCAGGCTGTTCTTTGCCCGCTCATCCAGAACATCTTCCCTGACCGGAACATTGCGCCAGGAAACCGGCTCAATCTGATGTTCTTCAAACACCTTTTCAGCAAGGCTTTTCACCCGGGCCTGAAGCGAAGCGCTGCGGGGCATGAAAAACTGCCCCACTCCATAAACTTCCGGAAACCCGGACGAGCGGCTTTGAGCGGCCAACTCCTCCGCCCAGACCCGGCGCATGAACTCCTGGGGCATGGGCAGCAAAATTCCGGCTCCATCGGCTTCCCTAAACCCGCTGCCCGCGCCTCCCCTGTGGGCCATGCGCTCCAGAGCCTTGACCGCCATATCCACAAGCCCGTGCTCCGGCTGCCCGGAAAGGCGGGCCACAAAGCCCACCCCGCAGGCGTCATGCTGCGACTCGGGGTTAAATAGCCCTGAATTGCCAAACTTTTCACTGCTGCTGCGCTGGATTGAAACCATCGGCTTAATGCTCCCATAAAAGTTCAGTATACTTGGGCAAAGGCCAAAGCCCGTCATCCACTATTTCCTCAAGGGCGTCCGCGTGCTTGCGGCAAAGGGCAAGTGCAGGCAAAACCTCATCCCGCAGGAAAGCGGCTTTTTTGTGGGTGTCCTCAACCCCGGCGGACTTGCTGAACCTGTCTTCCAGGGCATCAAGGCCCTCAATCAGGCTGGAGAGATGCCCCTGCAGATTATTGTAATACGAGCTGCCCGGGCCGGTATGATTCACAATTCCGGCTTCCTTGAGCCAGGTCATGGCCGCGGGCAGAATGCTGGTGCGCCCCAAGCTCAAAGCCAGGCGGACTTCCACATTGATCTGGCGGATGTAGGATTCGAACAAAATCTCCTGGCGGGCAAGCATTTCCCTTTCCGTAAGCACCCCGTGGCGCAGGAATGCCTCCATCACGTCGCTGTCGCTATAACGGGCAAGCGTCGTAATGGTATCTTTCAAATTGGGCAGGCCGCGGCGTTCCGCCTCCTGCTTCCATTCTTCGCCGTAGCCGTTGCCGTTGAACACTACCGGCAAATGCTCCCTGAAATATGCTGCAAGCAGCTCCTGCACAGCCTGATTGAATGGAACCCCTTCCCCCACAGCGTTTTCAAGGCCGCTGGCAATATCGTCCAAAGCATTCGCCACAACCGTGTTAATGGCTATATTCATGGGAGCGATCGACATTGAAGAGCCCACGGAACGAAACTCGAACTTGTTCCCGGTAAAAGCAATGGGGCTTGTGCGGTTGCGGTCTGAAATATCGCGGGGCAGGTTTGGCATGGTGGAAACCCCGATACGAAGGATATCCTCGCCGCAGCTCCAGTCCGAGCTGCCGGAGCCTTCCACGCAGGTGGCGCCGCCATCGGCTATTTCCTCAAGAAGCCCGGTCAGCTGCTGGCCCAGGAAGATGGAGATGATGGCGGGCGGCGCCTCATTCGCGCCCAGGCGGTGATCGTTTCCCGCCCCCACGGACCCGAGCCGCAGCACTGCGGGGTTTTTATGCACGGCGCGCATGATTGCGGCCAGAAACACCAGAAACTGCGCATTGTCGCGCGGGGTGGAGCCGGGCTCAAGCAGATTGTTGCCGTCAGAATCGCAAAGCGACCAGTTGTTGTGCTTGCCGGAACCGTTTATTCCGGCGAAAGGCTTTTCGTGCAAGATGCAGGCGAAACCGTGTTTTCGCGCGGTGTCCTTAAGTATCTGCATGGTCAGCATGTTATGGTCGGTAGCGGAATTGGCTTCCTCATAAAGCGGAACCAGCTCAAACTGGCCCGGGGCCACCTCGTTATGCCGGGTTTTCACCGGAACGCCAAGGGCGATCAGCCGTTCCTCCACTTCCTCCATAAAGGCGAGCACCCTGGGGCTGATTGCGCCAAAATAATGATCCTCAAGCTCCTGGCCCTTTAATGGGCGTGCCCCGTAAACAGTTCGCCCGGCAAGCACCAGGTCTTGCCGGAGCTTGTAAAGGCGGCGGTCTACCAGAAAATATTCCTGCTCCGCCCCGACCATGGCAGACACCCCCGTGACCGAGGTGTTGCCAAACAGACGGAGAACGCGCAAAGCCTGCCCCGATACTGAAGCAATGGAACGCAGGAGGGGAGTTTTGCGGTCGAGCGCTTCGCCCGTGTATGAAAAAAACATGGTGGGCACATAGAGCGTTTTCCCCCTGCTGTTTTCAAGAATAAAGGCGGGCGATGTGGGGTCCCACGCGGTGTAGCCCCGCGCCTCGAAAGTGGAGCGGATGCCCCCGGAAGGAAGGCTTGAGGCGTCGGGTTCGCCCTTGATCAGGGTTTTGCCCGAAAATTCGTTAATCACCTGCCCGTCTGCGGACAAGGAAAGAAAGGCGTCGTGCTTTTCCGCCGTCAGCCCGTGCATGGGCTGAAACCAGTGGGTATAGTGGGTTGCGCCGTTTTCAATGGCCCAGTCCTTCATGGAGTTGGCCACAACATCCGCATCGCCGGGAAGCAAGCCTTCGCCAAGCCTGGCGGCCTGCTCGATGCGCAAAAACACATCCCGGGGAAGGCGCTCGCGCATGGTGCGCATATCAAACACATCACGCCCGAACAAATCGGGAATGGAAATACCGGGCAGGGGCTCTGCCGGACAGGATTTGTCAGTGGCAATGGCTATACGAATTGCGTTGCGGATGGAGCCGGTCATCATATTTCTCCTTGAGTTATATCTATTCCTGACAAACAGGATTTTAGAACCGATTAATTTTGAGACGCCGCCTTCGGCGCTTAACGCCGGAAGCAAACTCCGCCTGCGGTACGGGCGGCGCTGCTCGCGCCGTTGGAACATTTTACCAGGAGCAGCCTTTCAGCCTAAAAAGGCTCTGAACATATGCAGGCTGCACAAAGCAACTAGCATGCCACAGGGGTAAAGGCACCATCTGAATAAAATAGTCAAACAATACCGCGACTTACCTTTTGAGCAAATTTTCAATAAAGAAAAATACAAATAAAAATTACATTTATGTACTCTTCATCAGGCAAAATACATTTATGTATCATCACGGCTCGCCCACAATTGTTTCATGACTCATTCACCGCTTGTTAGCAAGAAAATTGTCCCGGCATAATTTTGTTTTTTACAATTTATTTTTCCAGCTTCTTCACCTTGGCTTAAAAGTTGCTATTTTCTCATCCTTGACTTAATAAACTCTTGCCGGGCATTTTGCCCGGCGTATTGGAGCCAGAATGGAGACCAGACCTCGTGATGCCTGTGGGGTCATAGGCATCTTTGATGTGGAGGACGCAGCGCATTACGCGGCCCTGGGGCTGCACGCCCTGCAACACCGCGGGCAGGAGTCCGCCGGGATTGTGACCTCGGATGGAGTAAAGCTTTACAGCCACAAAGGCATGGGCCTTGTGGCCAATGTTTTTCCTGGAGGGAGAATTGAAGGCCTGCCGGGGAAAACCGCCATCGGGCATGTGCGCTACTCCACGGCGGGGGGCAGCACCATCATAGACGCACAGCCTTTACTCGCCTCCTACATGAACATGGAAATAGCTTTGGGCCATAACGGAAACCTCTGCCAGGGCGAGGCCCTGCGCGAAGATCTGGCGGCGAGGGGCGCCCTGTTTCAAACAACTACCGATTCCGAACTGATTTTGCACATGCTTGCCCAGCACCAGGCCAAAACCCCGGAAGACGTTGCCGCGGTTTTGGCAATGGCCGGCCCGGCCTTTTCCATAGTAATCCTTTATGCAGGCCGCCTGATTGCCGCGCGCGACCCCTGGGGCTTCCGCCCTCTGGTTTTGGGCGAGCTGCCAAAGCCAGATGGGGGCAAGGCCCCGGTTGTGGCTTCGGAAACCTGCGCCCTCGACCAGATTGGCGCGGATTATATCCGCGAGGTAAAGCCGGGCGAAATGCTCGTGATAGACCATGCCGGCGTGAGGCCAATACAATTCGCGCCGGCGGAAGAGCCGCCCTGCCGCTGCCTTCTTGAACACATTTATTTCTCCCGGCCCGACTCGGTGGTTTTCGGGGAAACTCCCCATATCGTGCGGGTGCGCTGCGGCGAGGTTCTGGCCAGAGAACATCCGGTAGACGCAGACATCGTGGTCGCAATCCCCGACTCCGGCTTTTCCGCGGCCATGGGCTATGCCAGGGCCATCGGCAAGCCGCTTGAGCGGGGCATCATCCGCAACCACTACGTGGGCCGCAGCTTCATCGCGCCAGGGCAACAGGCGCGGGCGCGGGCGGTGAACATGAAGCACAACGTTGTGCGCGAAGTGGTAAAAGACAAACGCGTTGTTCTGGTAGACGACTCGCTGATCAGAGGCACCACCACCGCCACCCTGGCGAAAACTTTGCGCGAGGCAGGGGCCAGAGAAGTTCACCTGCGCATAGCCTGCCCTCCCACACGGCACCCGTGCGTATACGGCGTGGATTTTCCCGAGCGAAGCGAGCTGATTGCCCATGACCGCAGCGTGGAAGAAATTTGCACGCTTCTGGAGCTGGACTCTCTGGGGTATCTTTCAAAACAGGGCCTTCTGGAGCTTTTTGGAGAGCAGTCGGCCTCTTTCTGCACAGCCTGCTGGAGCGGCCGCAACCCCGAAATAATCAGAAG
>CAZDJL010000065.1:0-1435 GCA_964505745.1 uncultured Desulfovibrionaceae bacterium
TGCCCGTAGCCTTTGTGGGCCTTCTTCTCTGCCCTCTCCTTGAAATATGCAAAGTGCCCGGGTTCGGTCATCAATTGCCGGAAAGGGCAAGGCAGCTGATACTTAGCGATTATGAAAAAAAAGCGCGCCAAATCAGCCAGCAGTCAAAATATCTGTATTTTACCCAGGGAGCGGTCGCGCTGCTCCTAATCCTCTCGCTGGCGCTGCATGTGGCGGAAATAGGCCTCATCGGAATTTCATTGATAATTTTGTTGAGCACATTCACGGGCGCAACCAAAGAACACGATTTCGCCGAGGCCTTCAGCAACGCCATGCCGTTTGTGACCCTGATCATCGTTTTTTTTGCAATTCTGGCAGTTGTGCATGACCAGAATCTGGTCAAACCCCTTGCGGCCTGGGTATTCAGCTTTGAAGGGAAAATGCAGCTGCTGGCCTTATATTTCGTAAACGGCATGCTCTCCCTTGTGAGCGACAGCGTGTTTATCGCCTCTGTTTTTATGAAGGAGGTAAGCACCGCGTATGAAATGGGGCATTTTTCATTTGAATGGTACGAGAAGCTGGCTGTCATTGTGAACATGGGAACCAATGTTCCCGCTGTGGCAACGCCAAACGGGCAGGCGGCATTTCTCTTCCTGTTAACATCATCTTTGGCTCCCGTGCTTAACCTGTCGTATATGAAAATGGTAAAGCTCGCTTTGCCGTATACCATTGTAATGACGACAACCGGAGCAGTTTGCGTCTATTTCTTCCTGTAATGAATTGGAGGTTATATGCAACACAATTCCATTTCAGCGAAATTGCTGATTATCTCTGTTGATGAACAGCATACAAGGCAAGCAATTGAAACGATTAAAGAAGCGGGAGCAACCGGAGGCACCAAGGCATCCGGCAGAGGTTTTAATCCGCAAATCAACATCAACGGGGTTACAGATGCAAAACGCCAGGAAGGCTTGATTTTCAGTGTTACAACAAACGACCCCAAAAAGATTCTCCACTCCCTAGAGAAGGCGTCTATGGAAAACCCTCAGGGGCTTACCGGGATGGCAATGGTGGTGGACGTGCCCAATACATTGCTTTCTTTAAGACAAGCAAAACAGCAGCTTAAAAGCCGCATACAACAAGAGGAAAGGACCAAAGCTATGGAATCCGGTGCAATGCTGATTGTTTGCATCATCAACCACGGGCATGCCGATGACATAATGACCATAGCCCGCAAGGCAGGCGCTCAAGGCGGAACAATCATTGATGCCAGGGGAACGGGCACCAGGGAGGATGTGAGTTTCTTCGGCATCAGCCTTGTTCCGGAAAAGGAAATGCTGCTGATTGTAGCCAGAAATGAACTGTACCCGTCTATTCTTGGGGCCATCAGCGAGTCGCCTGTTTTTTCCGAACCGGCTGCCGGCATCATTTTCACAGTTGCTATAGAGCAGTTCAT
>CAZDJL010000065.1:1535-2754 GCA_964505745.1 uncultured Desulfovibrionaceae bacterium
CGGCAACCGGCAAAACAACGGAAAAAGTGCTGCCGCAGCCATAGCTGCTGCGAACTTCAATGCGGCCCCCATGCGCGTTTACAACGCCCTGGGCAATGGACAGGCCTATGCCGGCTCCCCCGGTGTTGCGGTTGCGCGACTTGTCGGAGCGGTAGAAGCGCCTGAAAATGTGGGGCAATTCCTCTTCCTGTATGCCTATGCCGCTATCGGTTATATGAACCAGGTATTCTGCCCTCTTCTTTTCCAGGGCAATGTCAATTTGCCCCCGGTCAGTATAAGCGATGGCGTTGGTCAGAATATTTACAAACACCTGCCTCAGGCGGTCCTTGTCCGCGCGCACGGGGGCTTCGGAGGCATTGAGCTTGAGTTTCAGGCCCTTGCTTTCGGCAAGAGGCAAATACTGGCCTGCGATGTCGGCAAGCAGGTCTGAAAGATTAAAATCCGTTTTGTGCAAAACCAGATTTTTCCGCTCAAGGGTTGATAACTGATTCAAATTTTCCACCAGCCTGGTCAGGCGCATTATCTCTTCATGGCAGCTTTGCAAATTTTTGGCGCTGGCCTGCCAGACGCCGTCAATCATTGCTTCAATATTCCCCTGCAGGCATGTGAGCGGGGTCCTCAGCTCGTGAGCAATATCGGAAGTCAGGCGCTTCTGCCATTCTTCCCCATTTTCCCAATTGGCGGCCAGATCATTCACCGCCTCGGCCAGATGGTTCAGCTCTTTGCTTTTAAAAATTTCTTTTATGCGCACGTTCAGCTTACCGCCGGCGATTTCTTTAGCCGCGCCGGCGATTTTCAAAATAGGGCCTGAAATGGCGGCAGTAAGCGCAATGGAAATTATTATGCTCAGCAATATAAACGCAACCCCGATTATCAGAATTGTTCTGCTTATCGCCATCATGAACCGGGATTCATGCTCATTATAGAAAAAGGGAGAATATGTTTCTATTGTCACCTCTCCAACCCTTGCTCCGGAACGAAGCAGCGGATAGCTTGCGGCCGTGAAGTCGCCCGGCAGAGAGTGCCCGGCCTGCATCCGTTTTTCAATGCTCCCGATCACGGCCACGCATTGCCCCATATCGCACTCTCTTGCATCCCAAACTATGTTCCCGGCATGATCGCGTATTGAGACGATATAGCCCTGATGAACAAAACTCATTCCCAGGCCCTTTACCGAATCCAGGTTGAACCGGCCCTCCTCTGGCGAATATTCAGATCG
>CAZDJL010000065.1:2764-6519 GCA_964505745.1 uncultured Desulfovibrionaceae bacterium
CTCTTCCGATCTGAAGCTCGATATTCTCCTTCACAAGCTTTGTAAACAAACTGGTTATGGCCTGATTTGAAGCCACAATCAGGATTATTGTGAGCAGCCCGGTGAAAAGCAGACAAGTTAAAATAAGCCGTGTTTTAAGGCTGTGCATCAGAGCTCTTCTTTCCCAAATCTGTACCCCATGCCATAAATTGTCAGTATAAATTCAGGTTTTTTGGGGTCGTCTTCAATTTTTTGCCGAAGGTTTTTAATATGCGCATCAATGGTACGGTCATAACCGTCATAGCCATGTTCCATAATCTGGCTGATGATTTCCTCCCTGGTGAATATTTTGCACGGCCTGCCCATAAGCAGGCTCAGAATGCCATATTCACTGGGGGTGAGGGATAAACGGGCAGAGTCCTTGGTAACGCTTTTATTGTTCAGGTTTATGACCAGGTTCCTGTATTCCAGCAGTTCCGGCAGGCTTTTGTTTGCGGAGGTTCTTCGCAGCACCGCGGCAATTCTGGCCATAAGCTGCCGGGGGCTGAAAGGTTTGGTTACATAGTCGTCAGCCCCAATGTTCAAACCGTGAACAATACTCTCCTCATCAACCTTGGCCGTCATGATGATAACCGGCACGGCTGATTTTTTCCGGATTTCCCTGCATATGTGCTCTCCGCTTAAATCCGGAAGCATCAAATCAAGCACAACCAGCGATATTTTCTCACGGTCAAATATTTCCAGCGCTTCCTGCCCGGTTTGGGCCATAAACGGCTGATAATTATTTTTCGTCAGGTAGGACTGGACGATTTCCAATATCTTCGGCTCATCGTCTACTATCAGTATATTTACGCCCATAACTTTTCATCCGCCGTGAACACGCAAAAGAACGTACACCCGCAAGAAGCGCTGGAATTACAGCGGCTTACAGTGCCCGGTAGCCCGCTTCTGTTATGGCACTGCGCATGGCCTGAAGCGAAACTTCGCCCTCATGCTCGACCACGGCTGTTTTATTCTCCAAATCGACCTCGGCCTTTTTTACGCCCGGCACTTTTTCAAGGGCTTCTTTCACATGGCGCACGCAGTGGGCGCAAGTCATTCCTTCAATTTTAATTACAGTTTTCATATTCTTCTCCTTTGCTTCACTTCCGGAAGGTTTAAAAGAACGAAGCCGCAGGGCGTTGCTTAAAACGGAAACCGAAGAGAGGCTCATAGCCAGAGCCGCAATCACCGGGTTCAGAAGGGGCCCGCCCAAAATATACAGCCCACCCATTGCCACAGGTATGCCCAGAACGTTGTAGGCGAAGGCCCAAAACAGATTCTGCTTTATATTCGCCATGGTTTTGCGGGAAAGCTCTATGGCGGTGGCCACATCTCCTATGTCGCTCTTCATGAGGACAATATCTGCCGATTCTATGGCAATATCCGTTCCAGAGCCGATTGCCATCCCAACATCGGCCTGGGCCAGAGCGGGGGCATCGTTGATGCCGTCGCCCACCATGGCCACTTTCCTGCCGCCATCCTGAAGCTTTTTCACTTCGCTGGCCTTATCCTGCGGCATGACCTCCGCCAGCACATGCTCAATATTGACCATGCGGGCAATGGCCTTGGCAGTTCTTTCATTGTCTCCAGTGAGCATTGTCACGGAGAGACCCAGACCGTGCAAACGCCTTATCGCTTCAAAACTTGTGGGTTTAACGGTGTCGGCCACAGCGATTATCCCGGCCAGCTTCCCGTCAACGGCTGCAAATATCGGGGTTTTACCTTCCCCTGCCAGAAAGATGGCCTTTTCGGACGCTTCGTTCAGAACAATGCCCTGGCTTTCCATAAACTTTTGATTGCCAAGCAAAACAGAACGAGAACCCAGGCCAACCGCTATGCCTTGTCCCGGAACCGCCTTAAAATGCTCTATTGGCAGCAGTTGCAGCTCACGTTCTTCAGCCTCTCTCACAATGGCCTCTCCCAGGGGATGCTCGCTGCCTTTTTCGCAGGAAGCAGCTACAAGCAAAAGTTCCTGTTCCGGCATTTCCCCCAGAGGCACAACATCTGTTACTTTCGGCCTGCCTTCGGTGATGGTTCCGGTTTTGTCCAGCACCACCGTTTCAACCTTATGCGCCGTTTCAAGCGCCGCGCCGCTTTTTATTAGCACGCCATACTGCGCCCCTTTGCCGGTGCCCACCATGATGGCGGTAGGGGTGGCCAGGCCGAGAGCGCACGGGCACGCAATGATCAGAACCGATATCAGGATGATTATGGAAAATGAGAAGGTTTCCCCGGCAATGAAATACCAGCCGGAGGCCGCCAGAATGGCAAGCAACATAACCACGGGCACAAAGTAGCCGGAAATAATGTCCGCCAGCCTCGCTATCGGGGCCTTGGAGCCCTGGGCGTCTTCCACCAGCCGGATTATCTGCGCCAAGGCGGTGTCTTGCCCGACCTTGGTGGCCAGGTATTTTATGAGCCCGTTTTTGTTTATGCTGGCTCCCACAACCTGATCCCCCGGTTTTTTGCTTACAGGCAGGCTTTCTCCTGTGAGCATGGACTCGTCTACCGAAGTGGCGCCTTCCAGAATGGTGCCGTCAACAGAGAACTTCTCGCCTGGTTTTACGATTATGGTCTCGCCAACTTCAACTTCGTCAACGGAAATCAGCTGCTCCCTTCCGTCCCGCACCACAAGAGCCTGCTTGGGGGCAAGATCCATCAGGTGCTTTATGGCCTCTGAGGTTTTGCCTTTTGAAACAGCCTCCATATATTTACCCAGGGTAATAAGGGTCAGAATAACCGCGGCAGACTCGAAGTACAGCTCATAATCCACATTCCCGGCGAATATCTGGTACACTCCGTAAAAGCTGTACACATACGCCGAAGATGTGCCTATGGCGATAAGGGAGTCCATATTTGGCGACCGTTTCAGCAAATTCCTGAAACCAGACGTGAAATAGCGCCGGCTGATGAAAATAACCGGTGTGCACAACGCCAGCTGGAAGATGGCGAACTCCCTGGGGAAGTTCATCGGGTCCAAATTATAAGGCAAGGCAAACCCAAACCGCTCAAAAATCATGGGCAGCATGGCGATGAGAAACAGCGGAAGCGAAAACACCGCAAGCCAGACAAACTTCTTCTTGAGGCTTGCAATTTCATTGTTTGCCGCGCTATCCATTTGGGTCCGTTCAGCGTCTTCAACGGCTTTATACCCGGCCCTGCTCACAGCCTCTTTTATAGAGGGGACGGTGACCAAGGCAGGATCATAGCGGACGTTCAGCTTTTCCACAGCCAGATTGACCTCCGCCAAGATAACCCCTTCCAGCTTCCTTACAGCCCTTTCCACCGCGCCGACACAGGCGGCGCAGTTCATGCCCTCTATTTTAAAAACTTTGGACAGGGAAGGCGAAACAGCCTTGTATCCGGCTTTTTCAACGGCAGCTTCAATTTCCGCTTCTTTCAGGAGGGCCTCGTCAAAATTTACGGTCATCTTATCCGTAGCGAAATTAACGTGAACTTCATTGATGCCGTTCAGTTTGCCAACGGCTTTCTCCACTGCGCTGGCACAGGCGGCACAGCTCATGCCGCCTATTTCAAAGGTCTTAACTGACATATATATCTTTCTCCCGCCTATTTCAGGCTATATTCCCTTATCAGGCGGCCAGCCCCGGCAGAATCTCCTTCCGGGCCCTGATATTCCCACCCGGAGGCCGCAAGCCTGGAAACATCCACCCCGGCGGCAATTAACGGCTCGGCCGCAATAACAAACACCATTTCGGGCTTATCCGGACCCG
>CAZDJL010000066.1:0-6485 GCA_964505745.1 uncultured Desulfovibrionaceae bacterium
ACTCCAGGCATTGTAAAACCTCATGTTTGTAAAAAAGGTTAGAAACATCTTTTCTCTTACTAACTTGTTAACAACTTTTTTTCAAACAGCTTAATATATAAACGTGAAGGTCTGCCAAAAGGGCGTCTGAGCTTGATTTGGCAGCGCTTTCTTTCTCTCTATTGCTTTTTTTTGCGTTTTTTCACACTTGGCTTTTCCCCTCGGGCGAAAAAGCTTTCAAAGCGAAATGTATATAATTCTTGTGAGAACAGGCCAGTAATGCTTCAAAATTTTTGTAAATTTGAAAAAGCAGCAACAGGCTGCCTTGCAGAACAACTTGAAATAGTAAATTTAGAGCAGATCCATTTTTGAGACGACTATTCGGCATTCAACGGTGGAAGTGAACGACCTTTGGAACATTCTGTGCTTTGTCTTGCGGGCAGGCCGCGCTGTTCCTTTGTACCATTTGCCGTTTTGTGGGGAATTGCCCGTCTATGTTTGCGGGGCGGGCAACGCCGCCCCGCAAGAGCCATTTTGCCAGAAATAACCTTTAACTGCTAACTGCCCTAAAACAAAGGAGAAGACAGATATTGAATGGGGGTAAGGGCGTGAGGCATAAGCTGATTGACGTTTACCCCAAGAAGCCTCCATTGGTATGACGGGGCCTTGTGCTCGGGGCAGTAGAAAATATTTACACTGGCGCTTTGAACTGTTTCCCCCCGGTCGTTCACAATCTGTTCAACTTTAAACTCCGCCGAGTGGCGGGAAAAGCTTTCCCGTTCCACCGGTAAAAACGGACAGCCCACACAAAAATCATCCATGTCTGAAGGCTGCAGTTCAAGAACGGCTTCATAAAAATTGTCCATATTGCCTTCCATGCCTCCCTGAATGGAAAGACAGCCATTGGTTATTTCCGCCCTTGTCCACGTCCAGTGGAACTCCTGAACTCCCCCGGGAGGCTGGGGGACTCCGCTTTTCCCACAGGCAACAAGCATTGCTATCAGGAACATTACTACTGATATAAGTATAATCCGCCTGTTTATGTCCATAATTTTTTCCATTCGGTTATTAGATTGATTGCTTCCAAAGGAGTAATATTGTCCGGGCTGGTGTCTCTGAGAACAGTGAGAAAAGGATGTTCCACTGAAACTTCTTCGGCCGGCTCCAGCTCTTCCTTTTTTGCCGTTTCAAGTTCAGGGCAGGGGAGAAGCGTTTGCCTTTCTGCCTCAAGCCTGTCCAGGGCGTCAAGGGTTTCCCGCTGCCTGGATGTTTTTTCAAGGTGCGAAAGAATTGTTTTGGCCCTGCGCACCACAGCATGGGGAACTCCGGCAAGCCGTGCCACCTCTATGCCGTAGCTGCGGTCTGACGGGCCTGGAAGCAGCCTGCGCATAAAAACAATTTCTCCTCCCTGCTCGGTGACGCCAACATTCATGTTATGCACCCCCGGAATTTTTCCTTCCAGAATTACTAGCTCGTGGTAGTGCGTGGCAAAAAGCGTTCTGATTGCGCCGTTTTTGCGCATGGCCAGGTCTTCCGCCACCGCCCACGCAAGCGAAAGGCCATCGAAAGTGCTTGTTCCACGCCCTATTTCATCCAGAATTATCAGGCTGGATTTGGTGGATTGTCTCAAAATCCTCGCGGTTTCCATCATTTCCACCATGAATGTGCTTTGCCCCTGGGCCAGATTGTCCGATGCCCCCACCCGTGAAAAAATCCGGTCGCAAATGCCTATGCGGGCCTCTTTAGCAGGCACAAAAGAACCTATTTGCGCGAGAAGGCAGATTATGGCAGTCTGGCGCAATATTGTGGATTTGCCGGACATGTTCGGCCCGGTTATGATAAGCAGCCTGCGTTTTTCATCCATGTGCAGGTCGTTGGGAATGAAGCTGGCCTCTCCCTGAATGGCTTCAACCACCGGATGCCTTCCCTTGTAAATATTTATGCTTATGCCCTGATGCAGGCTTGGGCGGCTCCATTTACGTTTGCGGGCAACTTCTCCCAGGGCCTGGGTGAAGTCTAGCATGGCAATGACCTCCCCCATCAGCGTCAGGCGGTCTCTGGCTTTTTCCATGGTTTGCCGCAAATTCTGAAACATCTCATATTCCAGGCGCTGGCGTTCGTCGGCGGCCGAGGCAAGTTTATCTTCCAGTTCTTTAAGTTCAGGGGTGATGAAACGTTCTGCATTCGCCAAGGTTTGCTTGCGGATAAAATGCTCGGGGACATTGTCCGAGTTGTTCCGGCTCAGCTCGAAATAATAGCCGAAAACCCTGTTGTAGCCTTTTTTAAGCTTTGGCAGATGTTCCTGCTCTTTTGCGAAAAGCGCGTCCAAAAGCTCCTCGCCATGCTCGGTAAGCTCAATCAGTTTGTCCAGATGCTCATTGAACCCCTGTTTGAACAGGCCGCCTTCGGTAACAGCCTGTGGGGCCGGTTCAACAAGAGCCCTGTCAAGCAGTTCTGCATAGTCCGCAAGGTCGTCCCATTCTTTCAGCATTCTCTGCACAAGGGCAGGCAGCTTGTCGCCGCGCCATTCCTGGGCGGTGGGGTAGAACTTCTCCGGAATAGCCGCATTTTCCAGCACTTCACGCAGGCCGGGCAGGGTAAGCAGGCTATGCTTAAGGGCCACAAAATCTTTGGGGGCTGCTTTGTTTAAAACTATTCTTGTAGTCAGCCGTTCAATGTCGTAAGTTTTTTCCAGCGCATTACGAATGGATTGGCGCAGGCTGTCGCTTTCATTGAAAAATTGAACGGTATCGGCGGTCAGTTCAATGTTTTTCCATTCTCTGAAAGGATGACGCAGGCGTTCTTCAAGCAGCCGCCCCCCCATTGGGGTGAGGGTTTCGTCAAGCACGGACCAGAGCGTGCCCTGGCCTTTGCGCCCATCAAGCCTGCGGAAAATTTCCAGATTGCGTTCCGTGATGTCGTCGATAATCAGGTGTTTACTCAAATTGAGCGGTTTGAACGGCTTGAGATGAGTGAGGTCTTTACGCTGGATATGGGCTGAGTAAAAGATAAGCGCACCGCAAACCTTGACCAGTTCCCCCTGGGGGGACAGGCCCAAGGCGCCAAGTTCCGCAACATTCTGAGCCTTTAAAATACGTTCGCAAGCAAGTTTTGGGTTAAACGCGCTGCGCTCCGGCTGGCGCACGGGAACAATTCCGACCAGATCCTGTTTGTCCGGAAGCCTGAAGTCAGAGGAAATAATCAATTCACGCGGAGCAAGCTTGTAAACCCATTGCCAAAGCTCTTCCTGCTTTGATGATTCAAGCCCGGCCCATTCGCCCGTAGAAAAGTCAAGCCAGGCGAAAGCGCCGGCCGCACTTGTCTGATTCCAGTAAAACGCACCCAGATAGTTGTGCTCTTTGGCGCTGAGGTTGGCGTCTTCAACCGCCAGGCTTGGCGTGCGGATTTCTGAAAGCCCTCGTTTTACAAGCCCTTTTGCCTGCTTGGGATCTTCAAGCTGTTCGCAAATAGCTACATGATACCCTTTCTCCAGCAGTTCGGAGATATAGGATTCGGCATGACGCCAAGGCACGCCGGCCATGGGAATTTTATTTTTCGCGTCAGGGTTGCGGCAGGTCAGCGCTATGCCAAGTTCGCGCGCGGCAACTTCGGCATCTTCAAAAAACAGTTCGTAAAAATCGCCCATGCGGTAAAAGAGGAGCGCACCGGGGCATTCCTCCTTTACACTTAAATAATGCTCAAACATGGGCGTAAGCTTGATTTGAGGGGCATCTTCAGGCTGCATCCAAAAACCTCTTTACCTGCTAGCCGTTAAGCTCCCGCTTGAACAAAGCGGAGTGCCAGCTGCGGCATCTGGGGCAGGAGAAGAACAGGGAAGTGCTGCTGAACCCGCAGCTTGAACATATAAAACGTTTCGCCTTGCGCCCTTCAGTCAGAAAATACCTGATTTGCTCGTTAAACATGGGGGAAGTGTTTTGATGGGCAAAACTTATGCTCAGTATCTCAATTCGCGCAGCCCAGAAAGCCGGATCGGAGAGGGTAGCCTTTTCAAAGTAAGTCCCTGCTTCGTGCGATTTTTCCGCCCTGAGCAGCATCATTCCCTTGTAATAGTTGAGCAGGGGGTCTGTGCTTTCCGCAGCGGGGATGACTTCTGCAACAAGGTCGGCCATGGCTTTGCGCCAGTCGGAATCGGCACTTCCCAATTCGGGCAGATTGCGGGGAGCTTCATCTATATGGACAAGCAGGCCTTCAAGCAGCATAAACTGGTTTTGCGCCTCCACATTTGTAAAGGCGCGCCGCAAAGTTTTGAGCATGTCTTTGCCATGCACATTCAAGGCCGCCACTTTAATTCGCATCAGCCAGCCTTCAACTGATTTGGAATTGGAACGAATGGCGCGCTTGGCAAAAACTATGGATTCATCATAGTCTTTTTTAGTGAAAAGCTCTTCGGAAATTTTTGCAAGGAAATACGCCTCAGCCGTTTTATGGCCAAGCTGGGCATAGGCTTTGGCGGCCATGGCGAAATTACGCGAATCCGCGTAAAGCATGGCTATTTCCTGCCGGATGACGTCCTCCGGCCCACCATAGGCTATGGCCTCTTCAAACGCTTTAAAGGCCCGGTCAATAAAGCCTCCGCGCTTATAGTCAAGCCCCAGTTCGAAGTAGATGCGGGCTTTGAGGTTGTTATCAAGCCTGGGGCGCACAATCAGGCCGTTACGAATCTGAATCGCACGCTCAATGTCTCCTCTGGCCCTGTAAAGGTTGCCCAGAGCCAGATAGGTCTCGATTCCGTCCGGATCATTGCGCACCTCCTGGCTGAGCGCCCGGATGGCTGCAAGAGTGTCTCGTTCGGAAGCGCTTTCTCCTTCATTCCAGGTAAGAAACAAATCGTCTTCCTTGCCCAAAAGCGAACGTAACGATTGTTTAAAGTTTTGCCACAGAGTCACTATCTTCCTCACTGGTTTTCTCCGAGTCGGGCTTGCCGCTGTCCGGCAAAGGCGGGGCGCTGTCTGAGCCCGCGCTTGAGGGAAGGGCGGAAGAAACGGGATTCGGCTTGCCCGGTTCAGAATAAGGTTCTTCAACAGAAGCTTTATACTCTTTATCTGCAATGGGAAGGGCGCGCAGAGAGTTCACCTCCCGCTCCAGAACATTGATCCGTTTGTTTGCCTTATACAGCGCGAATGACATCTTGATCCTGTCTCCGGCAAGAAACAGCACGCAAACAAGCGCCCCAAAAATCAGGGCGATGAGCAGGACAAAGTAAAGAGGCATGGGAATACTTTCCAGGGGGGTGACGACAAGCAGGTTCAGGCGGAACGAAACGCTCTGGCCTAAAAGGCTGTGGTTCTGAGCTATAAAAATTGCAAAGAAAAAGAAAATCAGAACCAGCAATACCACTTTAATATAACGCATATCTCTGCCTCCTCTGGAACAGGTTCAGATGCTCAGCTCTTTAAATACGGCCAGCAGCCCTTCATAGGTTTTACTAAGATGTTGCGGTACGATTCTCACCTCATCCATCACCGCTATAAACGAAGAATCTCCCACCCAGCGCGGAACCAGATGAAAGTGGAGGTGTTCGGCAATGCCCGCGCCTGCCGCCTGCCCCATATTGACGCCAATGTTTATTCCGTTGGGGTTGCAGAAAGCTTTGAGGGCGCGGCTGGAAAGCTGCAGCAAATCCATCAGTTCATGTGCCTCGGCCTGCTCGAGCTCATCCAGGTCCTTCACATGGCGGTATGGCGTGACCAATATATGGCCGTTATTATATGGAAATTTGTTCAACAACACAAATGCCAATTTCCCACGGTAAAGAATCAGGCGTTCCCTGTCTTCGTCAACATTTTGGGGAACGCAGAAGGGGCAGCAGTCGGGCTTGGCGCCCAAAACATAATCCATCCTCCATGGAGCCCAGAGTACTTTCATCTTTACGAATCCTTCTTTACGAATCCTTATGGTAACAAGTCAAGCCTATATACGAATCTACCTTTCAAAGGTTTGCATAGCAAGCTTTTATTCCGGTTTCGGCAGCGGAGCCTGCATGCCCTCAATCAACTTGCGAGCCAAATCGAGCTGCGCGGTGCGGCTTACAGCCCTTCCATCAAGCTTGGCCTTAAGCACTTCTTTAAGCACCTCGCCAAACACGGGGCCTGGAGATGCCCCCAAAGCGATCAAATCTTCACCGCTGATGTCAACTTTCAAATTTTTCACAGTGGTAATGAAATGAGCCAGGGAACGGCGTTCCTCTTCGTCCGAAAGGCTGGACATAATGTATAGCACAGACTCGAGGGGGAGACGGGCAAGAGCTTCATGCAAAGTGCCCATGCTGTGATTTGAACCGATTTTTCTTGTTTTTTGCAAATTTTTGAGCACATTTACCGTTTCTTCGCGCCAAACCAGAAACTTTTTTCTTTCCGTTTCGCTGAAAGCCATGCGCTCAAGCAAAGAAGCGACATCCAGGTATTTTCCCGGAATGGTCAGGCACATGAAATAGCATATCCAAAGCTCGGGAGCAGGGGTTAAATACGAAAGCCTGTACCAGGACA
>CAZDJL010000067.1:0-6460 GCA_964505745.1 uncultured Desulfovibrionaceae bacterium
GCGCTATTTCACCGTAAACCTGTATAACCTCCTATCGCCAATTCATTTATAAAAAAAACACTTCCGCCGGGTCACCCTTTCAAGCCCAACCACCCGTGGGGGGGGGCGGGGGTTTCGAATTTGTGCGCTCCAGGCGGCAAAAGGCATGCCTTTTGCCGCCTGGAGCGCGTATGCTCTACATTCTTTTTATCGCCGCTTTCAGGGCGTCCGCCTTGTCGGTCTGCTCCCAGCGGAATTCGGGGAGCTCGCGGCCAAAGTGGCCGTAGCAGGTGGTTTTGCCGTAAATCGGGGTTTTGAGGTTGAGTTCCTTGATAATATAATAGGGGCGCATATCAAATACTTCGCGCACTGCCTTGGTAAGAATTTCGTCCGGCACTTCTCCCAACCCGCGGGAAGAAGCAATTACCGAGATCGGCTCGGCAACGCCGATGGCGTAGGCTATCTGGATTTCACATGCAGGCGCCAGACCGGCGGCAACAATGTTTTTGGCGATGTAGCGGGCCATGTAGGCTGCGGAACGGTCCACCTTGGAGGGGTCTTTTCCGGAGAATGCGCCCCCGCCATGGCCGCCCATGCCGCCATAGGTGTCCTGAATGATTTTGCGCCCGGTTACGCCGGCGTCTCCCATTGGCCCGCCAATAACAAAACGCCCGGTGGTGTTTATGAATATGCGGGTGTTCTTGTCAATCAGGTGCTCGGGCAGGGTCTTGTTCACAACTTCTGCGGCGATTGCTTCGGAAAGGTCCGCGTGGCTGACGTCGGGGTTGTGCTGGGCGGCGATAACCACGGTGTCAATCATCACGGGTTTGCCGTTTTCATATTCGAAGGCCACTGCAGTTTTGCCGTCTGGGCGCAGGAAATCCAGCACGCCGGTTTTACGCACTTCGGTGAGGCGCTCGGAAAGGCGGTGGGCCCAGTAAATCGGGGCGGGCAGCAGCGTGGGGGTTTCGTTTGAAGCGAAACCGAACATCATGCCCTGGTCTCCGGCTCCCTGATCTTCATCCTTGGTCCGGTCAACCCCTTGGGCGATATCTACGGACTGTTTGTCGATGGAGGAAATTACCGCACAGGTTTCAGAGTCGAAACCCATGTCGGAGCTGGTGTAGCCGATATTATTGATGGTGTCGCGCACAACTTTGGGCAGGTCTGCATAGCCCTCGGTGGTGATTTCCCCGGCAATGAAAGCCATGCCGGTGGTAACCAGGGTTTCGCAGGCCACGCGCGAATTGGGATCCTGGGCAATCAGCGCGTCCAGAACGGCGTCGGAAATAAGGTCGGCAACCTTGTCTGGGTGGCCTTCGGTAACGGATTCAGAGGTAAAATAATATTTGCCCTTTTTAGGAATCATGTTTTTTCTCCTTAAAATTTGTCATTTTCGGACAGCGTCCTGCGGTTTTTTGCTGCGCCTGTCCTGCCTGAAATTTTTGCGGCCAAATCGCGGATTGCCCGCCTCAGCGGGGCGTCTGTTATGTCAATCCCGGCAATTCTTCATTTTCCCGTATGCCCGGGATGCTTATGACCTGATCAGCAGGTTGTCAATCAGCCTGGCCTTGCCGAGTTTTACAGCCGCGGCCAGCAGTGTTTCGCCGTGCACGGCCTTTGCTGAGGCAATTTGCACCGGATCCACAAATTCAAGATAGTCAACAACGCCGTCCGGAAGATGATTCTTCCAATATTCAACAACCGTTTCCTTCAGTTGTTTTGGGTTGCTTTCGCCCTCTCTCGCAAGTTTTTGCGCCAGTTTCAGCCCCTTGTATATGTGCGGGGCCTGCTCCCGTTCGGCCTGGGTGAGGTAGGCGTTGCGGGAAGACAAGGCAAGGCCGTCCGCTTCGCGGACTATGGGGCAGCCCTCAATTTTTATGGGCAGGTTGAGGTCTGCCGTCATTGCCCTGATTATGGCAAGCTGCTGCCAGTCTTTCTCGCCAAACAGCGCAAAGTTGGGCAGGGTAAGGTTGAAAAGCTTGAGCACAATGGTGCAAACCCCGCGGAAGTGGATGGGCCTGCTTTTTCCGCAAAGATTTTTTGCAAGTTCCGGAACTTCTACCCAGGTGGCATGGCCGGGACTGTACATGGCCTCCGGTTTGGGGGCGAAAACGATGTCCACCCCGGCATTTTCGGCAATTTCGCAGTCGCGGGTAAAATCGCGCGGGTATGCGGCCAGATCTTCATTGGGGCCGAACTGGGTGGGGTTCACAAAAATGCTCAAAATTACTTTGTCGGCCTTGTTTTTTGCGGCAAGAAGCAAGCTTTTGTGCCCGTCATGCAAAAAGCCCATGGTTGGAACCAGGGCCGTGCTCTGCCCTGAAAATCTGGTGTCCAGGGCGATGCCCTGCAACTCTGAAGGATTGGAGATTATTTTCATATCAAGTTATCCTTATATACTTATACATAGCTTAAAGGCTTTTGGCAAGTGGCGCCTTGTCGTTATTCAATCAGGCGGTTGCTTAAAATCATTTTTCTGGCTTCTGCCGGAAGGGGCAGGTTTTCAAGCCCGGTCCACAGCCTGATTTGGGCTATTCCCTGGGCAATCAGCATGTCCAGCCCATCCTGAACCGAGCAGGAAAGGCGTCTGGCTGTTTGCAAAAATGGGGTTGCCAGGGGGCGGTAAACAAGATCATAAACCAGACCGGAGCCATCGGCAGGCAGAATGGCTTCAAGCCCGGAAAGATCAAGCGGGCTTTCTGTTTCGCCATCTCCTCCAGCCATTCCCATGGGCGTGGTGTTTACAATCAGGCTGGCTTTGACGGCGGCCCGTTTTTCCCAGGCGATGGGGGTTGCCGTGAAGTCGGAGGCCAGACCGGCTGCCTTTTGCTGGTTGCGGGCCGCAATGAAAATATCGCAGGCGGGGCTGATTTGCCTTATCCCGGCCAGCACCGCCCTGGCCGCGCCTCCAGCGCCCAGCACAAGAGCGGCATCAGGTATGAATTTTCTGTTTTTCAAAGGAAAAACAAAGCCTTCCACATCGGTATTGGCGCCAATCAGGCGGCCTTCTTTCCAGTAGAGAGTGTTTGCCGCCCCGATTTTTTCCGCCAGCCCGTCGAGCCCGTCCACAAGGTCGAGAACCGCCTGTTTGTGTGGAATGGTTACGGACAGGCCGTGGATGGGGTCGTTGCGGACTTTTGAAATAAAGCCGGGCAGATCGCCGGGAAGGGTTGGAAAGGGGAGGTAAGTGGCGTTCAGGCCTGTTTTTTCATATATCCAGCTATGCAGGGCGGGGCTCAGGGAATGGCCCAAGGGATGCCCGACAATGCCAAATGTGTAGCTACCTCCAGAGGGGGGGGTGATTTTGAGCATGTGCTTGCTTTACGTTTAGAGGTATATGTCTAAAAGCCCTTCCGGGGGGCGGATGATGCATTTTCCCGCCTCAAGGTCTATGCTCTCCACAAATTCCGGGCTGGCGGGAAACAGGATTTCCTTTCCGTCCGGGCTTTCAATAAACCAGATTTCCTGCCCGGTGGTCAAGCTGATGTGGGTGATGTTGCCTATATATTCGAAATTTTCCGCCTCGAAAACCTCAAGGCCGATCAGCTCGTGAAGATATACCTCGTCCGGCTTCGGCTCTTCCAGCTTTTCCCCGGAAATCAGGATCAGCCCGTTTCTCAGCTCTTCCGCCAGATTACGGTCGTCAACGCCCTTGATGCTTATGAGCACGCGATCCTGGTGGAAGCGCTGCGAGGTGACGGTATGGGGTTCGGGATCCTTCCTGCCGCGGCTGATGAATACTTCGCCACAAAAAAGAGAGGGGTTGTCCAGGTAGCTTTCCACCGAGACTTCCCCTCTGATTCCGTGCGGCTTGATAATTTTTCCTGCTGTAATGAGCATGAATTATTTATGGCTTGCTGATTTTTCCGCTTTGGCTATTCCAGAATTTCCAGGACGCAACGCTTCTTCGCCTTGGTGGAGGCCGCGGTGAGAATTACCCTCATGGCCCTGGCGGTTCTGCCCTGCTTGCCTATAACTTTGCCCAGATCTTCTTTTGCCACTTTAAGCTCAAGCACAGAAGTCTGCTCGCCCTCCACCTCAGTAACAATTACCTCGTCCGGGCTGTCAACAAGAGATTTTGCGATGTATTCAACTAGTTCTTTCAGCATTTGGCACCTCGTTTTTGGTATAGAAGTCGATTTTTCAGCGGGCAACAGTTGAGTCAGTTATGTACATTATAAAATAATGCATTAATGCAGTTTGTAAACTGCCCATCGCCAGCTCGACTAAAAGGCAGAAGTGCCGTGAAAAAAGCCGCCAGCTCAGGTCTAGGCGCCAGCTTTTTTAACCAGGCTGTTCACGGTGGTGCTGAGCTCAGCGCCGTGTTCAAGCCATTTCTTCAGTTTTTCTGCGTCTACCTTTATGTCGGCCGGTTCAGTCATGGGGTTGTAGTAACCGATGGTTTCCAGCGGGCGTCCGTCGCGGCGGCTTTCAGAGTTTATGGCCACAATACGGTAAAAAGGTTTTTTCTTGCTGCCCATGCGGGTCAAACGGATTTTAACTGCCATTATAAATCTCCCAATGTTCTATTAATAATTAAAGTATTTACACGAAAGGTGCAAGCAACTTTATTTTCAAGGGGCCGACGGCCTTATAATCTGCTGTTGCCGAATATTCCTGCACCGGATTTTCAATGTTGGTAACCGGGCTCTTTAATATATATTTTAAAGAAAATCCAGAAAAAAATCGCCTTTCTTTCCGCAGGGGCCGCAAGGCAAGGAGGCTAGCGGCGTTTTTTGTTCTGGCGTTCTTTTTTGCGCTGGGCTTTTTTCTTGTCTTTGTCGGCTTTGCTTGTCATGCGGGTGCTGCCTTTGCCCAGGCCCGGCATTCCCATTCCTGGCATTCCCATCCCTGGCACGCCGCCTCCCATCATGTCTCCAAGGCCGGGCATTCCTCCACCCAGCATGCCGCCCAGGCCGCCGCCCTTGCCCATTCTTTTCATCATTTCGCGCATCTGCTCAAACTGCTGCATCAGCTTGTTCACATCCGCCACCTGGGTTCCGCTGCCTCTTGCTATGCGCAGCCTGCGGCTGCCGTTTAGCAGTTTGGGGTTGCGCCGCTCTTCGCGGGTCATGGAGTTGATGATGGCTTCCACTTTGGCCATCTCTTTTTCCGGCGGGGCCATGTTCCCCATTTTTTCGCGCAGCGCGCCCATGCCCGGAATCAGCTTGAGCAGCCCTTCCAGCGGGCCCATGCTGCGGATTTTACGCATCTGCTCGCGAAAATCCTCCAGGTTGAATTCAGCGGAAAGCATTTTCCGGGAAAGCTCTTCGGCTTCCTCCTGGTCTATGTGCTCCTGGGCCTTTTCAATAAGGGTGAGCATGTCGCCCATGCCCAGAATCCGCCCGGCAATACGGTCGGGATAAAAGAGCTCAAGGTCTTCTATCTTTTCGCCTACCCCCACGAATTTTACCTGGGCCCCGGAAACGGATTTTATTGAAAGGGCAGCGCCGCCGCGCGCGTCGCCATCCATTTTGGTGAGAACCACCCCGGTAATGCCCAGCGCCTTGTTGAACGCGTCCGCTGCGGTAACCGCGTCCTGGCCGGTCATGGCGTCGGCCACAAACAAAATTTCTTCAGGGTTTACCTTGCCCTTTATTTCCACCAGTTCCTGCATCAGCTCTGCATCAACATGCAGGCGGCCCGCGGTGTCCAGCACAAGAACGGTGCACTGCCTGGCTTTGGCGTCCTTGACGGCTTCCCGCACCACTTCCACCGGATTGTCGTTCGGTTTTGTGGGGTATACGGGAACGTCAAGCTGGGCTCCCAGGGTTTGCAGCTGCTCGATGGCGGCAGGGCGGTACACATCGAGCGGAACCAGGTATGGGCGCATTTTCTGGCGGCGCAAAAAATCGGCCAGCTTGGCCGAAGAGGTGGTCTTACCGGAACCTTGCAGGCCCACCATCATAATCAGGTGCGGCTCAGGGCCGGAAAAATCCAGGCCTTTGAATTCGCCGCCCAGAAGCTCGATCAGCTCCTCATTTACCACCTTGATCAGGTGCTGGCCCGGGGTGAGGTTTTTTATAACTTCCTGGCCCAGCGCCCGTTCGCGCACCTTTTCTGTAAAATCTTTTACAACCTGGAGGTTGACGTCGGCCTCCAGAAGAGCCATGCGCACTTCGCGCAGGCCTTCCTGGATGTTGTCCTCATCAAGGCGGGGGGTTCCGCCCAAGCGGCGGAAAACATTGTTTAAGCGGTTTGAAAGGGCATCGAACATATTTTGCCTTATTTCCTGCTCGGATAAGAATTTTTATCGGGGATACGGAAATTTTTAGAGTTAGTCAAGCTTGCGCAGCTACTGGTTCACCGCCTCGGGGGGCGTTTCCTGGCTTGCATTCTGGTGGGAAGTTTCCAGGCTTGCATTTTGGGAAGTTTCCTGGCTGGCATTCTGGCTTGGAAGCTCTTCCTGGGCTGTTGCAGGAGTTTCGGCTGCTTCTCCGGATTCCGGCTCTTCAGACGAGGGGTCGGCGAAAATAGT
>CAZDJL010000068.1:0-6453 GCA_964505745.1 uncultured Desulfovibrionaceae bacterium
GGAAGCTTTTTCTTACGGCAAGGCGGCCTTGATGGTGTTCACAGCGGATTGCAAAGTGTTCAGAAAGTTTTGTGAGAGAATTTTTATTTCATCAATAGGCTTTTCATCCCGGCAGGCCATTTCCAGGGAAAGGGAGGCTTCCTGCAGTTCCGGATGACCGAGGCTGCCTGCCAGACCTTTGATGGTGTGGGCTTCGCGGATAAGCGTTTTCATGTCATTTCCCGCTATAAGCCCCTCCACTTTTTCTGGCATGCCGCTTGAATAAAGAGATGCAAATTGTTGCAGGATGGCGCGGTAAAGCGAAACCTTGTTTGCAATTGCAGCCAGCGCCGCAGTAGTGTCAAATCCCTCAAGTTTGTGGAGAAAGCTGTCGCCCTCAGCATTAATAGTCATGATTCTGCCTTTATATTTTTCAAGTTGCAGTTTCAATTAGCCGGTCAATTTGTCCCGGAGATCATCCTTGCAGCGCACTCGCCTGGGGCGTTAGTGCGGCCCTGAACGGAACTGGCCGGATTTTTAACTTATAACCATTTTATGATATGTGTTTGACACGTAATTTTATTCCATGTCAAGGCTGATCAGAATATTTTTATTGAGGCGGTTTTGCCCTGTGTTTTGCCGGAAAGGGGGGAGATCCCCCTTTCCGTTAGATGTGCTGTCTGTTTATGCTTTGCGCATAAATTCAAGCATGAATTCGGCAAGCGCTTTGCAGCCTTCCCTTGGCATGCCGTTGTATATGGAGGCCCGAAGCCCGCCCACAGACCGGTGCCCTTTAAGGCCGGACATGCCGGAAGCGAGAGCCTGCTTTACAAAATTCGCCTCAAGCTCTTCTGAAGGCAAGCGGAAAGTGACGTTCATGAAAGAGCGGGATTCCGGGGAAGCGTGGCCTTTAAAAAAGTCCGGATGCTGGTCGATTACATCATAAATCAGCTTGGCTTTGTCCTGGTTGCGCTCGGCCATCTTGGACAGCCCGCCGTTTTTCTTGATCCACTTTAGAACTTTGCCCATGATATAAACTGCGAACACCGGCGGGGTGTTGTACAGGGAGTTGTTCTTGGCGTAGGTTTCATATTGCAGCATTATGGGCAGGCTCTTGTCGTTGTTCTCGGCAAGGTCTTTGCGGATGATGCCCACGGTGAGGCCGGCCGGGCCTATGTTCTTTTGGGCCCCCGCGTAAATCAGGCCGAAGTCGCCGGCATTGAACGGGTAGCTGAGAATGTCCGAAGACATGTCGCAGACAAGCATGTTTTTACCGGGGTTGAGATTGAGCGGGCTGAGGTCGCGCCACTGGGTGCCGAAGATGGTGTTGTTTGAAGTGACGTGCACATAGGCCGGGTTTTCACTCAGCACGATGTCGGCCGGTTTCGGCAGGACGGAGTAGTTGCTTGCCTTGCCGGACGCCGCCACATGGGTGTTTCCAACTTTTTTGGCTTCAGCCATCGCCTTTTCGGCCCATACGCCGGTAAGAATATAGTCCGCGGTTTGTCCGTTTTTCAGGAAGTTCATGGGGGCCATGGAAAATTGGGTAGTAGCCCCCCCCTGCATGAAAAGAACCCGGTGGCTGTCGCCAAGGCCCAGCAGCTCTTTCATATCGGACTCGGCTTCTTCATTTATGACGTCATACGCCTTGGAGCGGTGGCTCATTTCCACGATGGACATGCCCAGCCCCCTGCCTTCAAAGGGGTAGTCCAGGAATTCATCGCGCACCTCTTCCAGCACTTCAAAGGGAAGGGTGGCCGGTCCCGCGCCAAAGTTATAAATACGGCTCATAAAAAGCTCACTTTAATTACAGGGTTATCAATTTGGCTCCGGTGATCCCGCTGGTTCTGCGAATTTTTTCAAGCACGTCAGCTGGCACAGGAGAGTCGATTTCCAGAACCATCACGTTGGTTCCGCCCACTTCGGTCTTGCCCACCTGCATGGCGGAAATGTTGATTCCCGCCTCGCCCAGAATGCTGCCTACCATTCCGACCATACCGGGCCGGTCCTCGTGGGGGCAGAGCAGAATATTGCCTTCGGGCATGGTGTCCACGCGGCGGTTGTCGATGGAGACGATTCTGGCCTCACGGCCGAACAGGGTGCCTGCCACAATATGCTCTTCCTTGTCGGTATAAAGGCGCACGGTAATCAGGTTGGCGAAGCTGCCCGGGGTTTCCTGCTTTGTTTCCGTTACCTCAACCCCTCTGGCCTTGGCGAGAGCGGGGGCGTTTACAAAGTTCACGGTGCTTTCGTCTTGCAGAATGTGATTGAATACGCCTTTAATCACACTGGTTGTCAGCATCTTGGTGTCGGTTTTTGCGATGTCGCCCTTATACTCAACAACAATTTTTTCAAGGCGGCCCTCTGAAATTTGAATCAGAGTGCTGCCAAGGCTGGAAGCCAGATTGAAATAAGGCTTGATTTGCTGCAGGATGTGTGAAGGAACGGCGGCCATGTTTACCGCGGTGGTAACAGGCTCTCCGTTAAGGGCCGCAACAATGCCGTGGGCAACATCAACTGCAACCCCAATTTGGGCTTCCACAGTGGAGGCCCCCAGGTGGGGGGTTGTGACTATTTGCGGGCAGGAAAGCAGGGGGCTGTCGGCTGGCAGGGGTTCAACTTCAAACACGTCGAGGGCCGCTCCCGCCACGATTCCTTCCTCTATTGCCGCAAGAAGGTCGGATTCGTTCACCACGCCTCCTCGGGCGCAGTTGACTATGCGCATGCCTTTTTTCATTTTTGCAAAGGCGTCTTTGTTGAACATGTTGACGGTTTGCGGAGTTTTAGGCAGGTGAAGGGTGATGAAATCGGCTACTTCGAGAATTTCATCCACTTCACAGGCCCTTATGCCAAGGGCGTTTACCGTTTCCATATTAATGAACGGGTCATAGGCCAGAACTTCCATTTCCAGGGCGAGAGCCCGTTTGGCTACTCCGGTTCCTATGCGCCCAAGGCCGAATATGCCGAGAGTTCTGCCGCGCACTTCCACGCCGGTGAATTTGGGTCGTTCCCATTTTCCATTTTGCATGGACATGTAGGCTTGGGGAATATTGCGGGCAAGGCCCATCATCATTGCAACCGTGTGCTCGGTGGCGGCCATGGTGTTGCCCTCGGGGGCGTTTAGCACGATAATGCCGCGCTTGGTCGCGTGTTCCACATCAATATTGTCAACACCTACTCCCGCGCGCCCGATAACCTTAAGATTTTTAGCCGCATCCAGCACTTCTGCGGTTACTTTCGTTTCACTGCGCACAACCAGGGCGTCGTAAGCCGGAATGATACTGATAAGTTCTTCAATGGGCAGTTTGGTTTTTACGTCAACCTCGAACTGTTCCTTGAGAATGGCGACCCCTTTTTCAGAAACCGGATCGCTGACCAGAATCTTCATACCTTTAACCTCCAGTACAAAGGAGAACAAAAAAATACAAAAAAGTTAATTTTTAACCCGCTCTTGTTCGAGGGGAAGCAGGTAACGTAGCTCCTAGCCGAAGATTGTTCAAGTGTTTTTTATTCAAAAAGCAGAATAAATATTTGATTGCGCCTTGAACCCGGAGAGTTGGTATGATATGACAAAATTATTATTCTGCGCCATATTAAAAGGAAAGTATGCACGAGTATAATTTACTGGAAATTCTTGCTGTTGGTTTTGCCTCTGCCTTGTTGCTTGGCTATTTCGCCACCCGGATAGGCCTGTCCCCCATTGTGGGCTATCTTGTCGCCGGATTTTTGGTCGGCCCCCATTCCCCAGGCTTTATTGCCGATCAGGGGCTTGCCCACCAGCTTTCGGAGGCTGGGGTTATTTTGCTTATGTTCGGGGTGGGGCTTCATTTTAACACCAAAGACCTGCTTGCGGTGAAGGGGGTTGCGTTGCCTGGCGCCATAGCCCAGTCAACAGTGGCCACTCTTCTGGGGGCCGGAGCCGCGCATCTGCTTGGGGTCGGGTTTGGAGCCGGCCTTGTGCTGGGCCTGGGGCTTTCCGTGGCAAGCACAGTGGTGCTGTTAAGGGTGTTGGAGGATAACGGCAAGCTGGAAACCGTGGACGGGCATATTGCTGTGGGCTGGCTTATTGTGGAAGATATTTTCACGGTGGTTGTGCTGGTTCTTTTGCCAAGCCTCGCTCCGGTTCTTCTGGGGGAAGTGGCGGCGGATGCGTTGACTTTAGGAAAGGCCTTTGGCCTGGCAATTTTGCGTCTGGTTGCGCTTTGGGTTGTTGTTCTTGTGGTTGGGGGCAAAGTGGTGCCCTGGGTTCTGACGAAGATTGTGCGCACCCGTTCCCAGGAACTGTTCACCCTCACAGTGCTGGTTTCGGCTTTTGCCACGGCTGTTTTTGCTGCCAAGTTCTTTGACGCCTCAATGGCGCTGGGCGCTTTTTTGGGCGGCATGGTTGTAGGCAAGACAAAGCTTTCCCATCAGGCGGGAGCGGACGTGCTGCCTTTGCGCGATGCTTTTGCCGTGCTGTTCTTCCTTTCTGTGGGCATGCTTTTCAGCCCTTCATTTTTGCTGGAACAGCCGCTGCTGATTCTTTCATGCCTTGCCATTGTGCTTTTGGCCAAACCAATTATCGCGCTTTTGGTAGTAACTTTACTGGGTTACTCTACATATACCGCCCTGGTTGTGGCCACGGCCCTTGCCCAGGTGGGAGAATTCTCATTTATTCTGGCTTACGCGGCCCATGGGCTTGGCCTCATCCCATCGGATGTGACCAGTATTCTGATTGTTTGCGCGATCATCTCCATAAGCCTCAACCCCAGCTATTTCAAAACGATTCCTTTTTTGGAAAGGCTGTTGCGCAAATTTCCCTTGATATACAAGCTGCTGAACTACCGGGCGGATCACAGGGCGTTGCGTGAAAATGCCAAGAAACACTCAACTCTTCAAAGCGAGAATAACGCCGATACGGTTCAGGGAGAAATTGCAATAGTGGTGGGGTATGGGCCCACAGGGCGCAGTGTTGCTGAAGCGCTGGAATCCAAAGGGCTTACCCCGGTGATTGTGGATTTGAATGTTGATACTGTGAACGGGTTGACGGATCAGGGAAAGGCTGCGGTCTTTGGCGACTCGTCCAGGAGGGAAATATTGGAGGCGGCCGGTATTGCCAGGGCTGGCTATCTAATAATCACGATTCCAAGCCTGGAGAACACAGTTGAAACCGCGGCTGCGGCCGTCAATTTAAACCCCAATGCGCGCATTCTGGTTCGGGCCAGATTTTTGGGAGAAGAAAGGCTTCTTAAGCAAAGCGGGGTTTCCGATATAGTTTTTGAAGAAGAGGAAGTGGCCAAAGGGCTGACTGAATTCGTTCTGGAGGATTTGAAAAATTGCCGGGACGGACGATGCTCAATCCCGCCGGAAACCCCTGCGCCGAAAGTAGAAGTCTGATTCTTGCCAGAACGCCCCGCTTCATTTGAAGCGGGGCGTTTTTTTGTGGCTTGCTGCCGGCTAATTGCGTTTTATTCTGTTTAGCTGTTTGGTGGTGAAAGCTATTCCTGAGTTGCATTACCTGCTACAACCCCGCCTTCACCTTTTTCAGAGGTGGCGTTGGCGGGAGAGGTGGCGTTGGCGGAAATGGTGGCGTTCTGGCTTGCTGCAGGCGCGGCGGCTTTATTTTCTTCCGCAGTTTTTTTGTTCATGGCCGCGATTATGGCCTGGGTGATGTCCGCCTTTTCAGATGCTGATACAATCACTTCCGCGCGAAGGATTACATCAATATTATTAGCCTTGCGGTATTCGTCCACAACGTTTTGATAGTCTTCAGAAATTTTATTCAGTATCTGTTGCTCTTCCATACGGACGCGCTGCTGGTATTCAAGGCTGGTGGTTTGCAGTTTTTCAATGGCGCTCTGGCGCTGGGCGGCAGGAGCGTTTTCAGCGGCAGCCTGGAGCTCAAGCAGGTCATTCTGCATTTCAGAGGTGATTTTTTCCAGGTATTCCCTGGCCTGTTTGCCGCTTTCGCATTCCGTATACACCTGGGCTGCGTTCACAACTGCAACGGATTGACCTTTTTCGTTACAGGCAGAAAGCATAAGGGGAAGCGCAAGGGCGCAAATGGCAAGATAAAGTTTTTTCATAAACATCTCCGCAGTGTTTGTTTAAAATATGTGGGACTCAACGTTGTGCAAAAGTCAAATTGTCCTTCTTGGCAATGAGCAGACATTGCTTGTGGACCCAAGCTTCCGCCTGGATTGTGTCGTGCATTTTTTGCACGAAATGATTGTGCAGATATACACCAGAGAGTGGTAAACGTAAAGTGTATATCTGCTGGCTGAATTGACAAAAGAAGTTTATAATCTTAGTTATAGTGAATTGGGCAAATATATCAGCCATTTGAAGACTCAAGGAGTTTTGTATGTTGGAACTTAGCAGCAGCGCCCGTGAGGAGCTGGAAGCATATTTTGATGATAGAGGCGAAAAAGCGCCGATCCGTGTTTTCTTGGCAGGAGGCTGTTCCGGGGTGAGGCTTTCTTTGGCCATTGATGA
>CAZDJL010000069.1:0-6423 GCA_964505745.1 uncultured Desulfovibrionaceae bacterium
GATACACGGAGCCGGGTGATAACGACATAAAGGTGCTTGAAACCCGTAAAGAGAAGGGAACGTTTTACGGGCCGTATACTTCGGCTTTGGCCGCCAGGGAAACCTGGCGGGTGATTCATCGCATTTTCCCATTGCGCCGCTGCACCAACCGCAGCTTTAAAAACCGGGTGCGCCCGTGTCTTTATTATCATATGGGTCAGTGTCTGGGCCCATGCACCATGCCGGTAGACGAAAAGGAATATGCGGCGATTCTTCAGCGGGTGGAAATGTTTTTAAGCGGGCGCTCCCGTGAGCTGATAGACCTGCTGCAAGATAAAATGCAGGCCGCTTCGGACGATTTGAATTTTGAACTGGCGGCAAGCCTCCGCGATCAGCTGGCGGCGGTCAGGCAAACTTTGGAAAAACAGTCCGCCGTTATTCCGGGGGCTGGGAATATGGATGTTCTCGCGCTTGCCGAAATTCACCGCGATAAAAAAATGCCGGCCGAAGATGGTGGCGGGGAAGGCTGCCTCGGGCTTGGCATTCTGTTTGTGCGGCAAGGGCAGGTTTTGGGGGCCAAAACCTTTTACTGGCCGGGACTTTCTCTGGCAGAGGGGCCGGAGGTTTTGCTGGCTTTTATGAGCCAGTTCTATGAAACCGCAACGCTGATTCCGCCGCGGATTTTACTGCCGTGGGCATTGCCCGCGCACGGGCCGGAGGATGACGAAGAAAGCGGTGACGACACCCTGCTGATTCAAGAGCTCCTTGGGGATAGAAGGGGCGCCCAGGTTATTGTTTCCACTCCGCGCAGCGAATTGGAAAAACATCTGGTCAGCATGGCGGCCACCAATGCGCGGGAAGGGGCTGTGAGAATGAAGGGCCCCGATATTTCTGAAATTTTGGCGGAAAGGCTCGATCTTCCCGCTCCGGTTCAGCGCATTGAGGTGGTTGACGTTTCGCATACTGCGGGAAAAGAAACCAGGGTGGGGATGGTGGTTTACGAAAACGGGCAGGCTATGCGAAATGAGTTCAGGGCCTATATCATCAAGGATGAAAAAGTAAGGGAAGGAGACGACTATGCTGCGCTTGCCCATTGGGCGGAGAGGCGGATAGAGTCCGGGCCGCCCTGGCCCGACTTGCTTTTGATTGACGGGGGGCGGGGGCAGCTGTCAACCGTTGCCAGGGTGCTTAAGGAAAGAGGGGCCGACACCTGTTTTGAGCTGGCCTCCATCGCCAAGGCGCGTACCGAGGACGGCCGGGCCGACCGCAGGGCCGGGAACGTGTCTGACCGCATCTTTTTGCCTGGGCGGGCAAACCCGCTCAACCTGAAACCCGGCTCGCCAGAGCTTCTTTTTCTGCAAATGATTCGGGATTCGGCCCATGACCAGGCGATTGGGAAGCACCGCAAAGCACGGGACAAGGCTGCGCTTGCCGGAGAGCTGGTGCGCCTGCCCGGGGTTGGGCCTAAAACCGCAAAATTGTTATGGGATAATTTTAACTCTCTGCGTGAAATGGCTTCTGCCACAGAAGAAGAACTGGCCGCTCTTCCTGGAATAGGCAAGGTGAAAGCAAAAGCTTTGTGGCTGGAACTGCGCAAATTCCAGTAAATTTGGGGGGTCATGCTTAAAGCTGAAGGGGTTTTAATATTGCCTGCCAGCGCATGAAAGGCGCTGGCAGGCAATATCGTTTTACAGGCCGGGATCAGGCCAGCCGTTGTGAGGGCGGTTGCGGGTTAAAGTTTTCCATCCGTCTGCCATGCGTTCTTGAAAAAAGCCCTCACTCTTTCCGTGTTGTTTTGATGAACGGCCTCATAGGGGTGCCAGTAGTGGATAAGCCCCTTGTCGAAGTATTGTTTCAAAAAGCTTCGCAGCTCCGGGATATCCGCCTCTGGGTCTGCCTGCAGGGTTTTGCAGAGTTTGTCCAGATAGTAGGCCACGCAATCAACCAGCTCTTTGGGGTATCCTCCCGCCTTGATTACAAAAGAGCGCCCATGGTTGGGCAGTATCCTTTCTATGTCAAGCTTGCGTAGAAGGTCGAAATTTTGCACATGGGCGGGAATGTCTTCGGGGTTGGTGACAAAGCTTGCGCTGTCCTCCAGCATATCCCCGGGGAGCAGGGTTTTGTATTTCGGTATGTAAGCGCACAGCCCGTCATCCGTATGGATGTTGAAATTATACAGGATAATTTCAAGGCCGTTTAAAAACAGGGAAACATCGGAGTCAAAGGTGAGGTCTGGCTCGCGCAGCGGTTTGATCGGCGGAGCCCCCCAAAGGGTGCCGTTTTCAATTTCAGCCTTGTGCCTGAGCATGTATTCGCGGGTTTTGCGGGTGCCTACTATCGTGCAGTCCCTATACAGCTCATTGCCGCCCACATGATCCAGATGCCAATGGCTGAGGGCCACTGTGAATTTACGTATTCCAAGTTTTTTGCTCAAATGCTCCCTGATCTGCCCGGCCTGCTCCGGGGAGCAAAGCGTATCATAAATCAGGGCGGCATCCCCGTTGTGGATTGCGTAACTTGCAACCCCCAGAGCCTCGCAGGCGCCGATAACCCAGTTGTCTTCCACTGTAACGTCAAGGTTCGGGTTGTCCGGGTCTGTGTCTCCGCCAAAGTAGAATGTTGTTATGTTTTGGTTCACTTCATAAATATTCATGGCAATCTCCCTTTATATCAGTCAAGGGGCGTAACGTCCCGGAGGGGGGAAAGGGGAAGAAAAGTTTTTACAAATACATTCTTCCCCTTATCATCCGATCTGTTTAGTATGGCTTGTCCGGCGAGGTGATCCGAATCAGTTTTTTGTTTACAAAGCTGTGTATCCCGTCGGGAGAAAGCTCCCTGCCGAGCCCCGAGCATTTGGTTCCGTTGAATGGCAGCTCCGGAGATGTTCCGGTTACATGGTTGATGTACACCATGCCCGTTTCAAGTTGGCGGGCCACCTTTTCCGCGCGGGCTTCGTTCTTGCTGAATACGCTTCCGCCAAGGCCGTAGCAGGAGTCATTGGCCATTGCTATGGCTTCAGCCTCATTTTCCACTTCATAGATAAAAATAACCGGGCCAAAAACTTCTTCCTGGTATGCGGGCATTCCGGCTTTCATTCCGGAAACCAGGGCAGGCTCCATAAACCAGCCGGGCCTGTCCAGGCGTTTTCCTCCATAAAGCAGATTCCCGCCTGCTTTGATGTTGTCGTCAAGCTGCTTGAGCACCTTGTTAAGCGCGCCTTCAGTGCTGAGCGGCTGGAGATTGGTTTTTTCGTCCATGGGGTCTCCAATAACAATGTTTTCGCAAATGGCTTTCGCTTTGGCTGTAAATTCCGTGGCAATGCTTTTTACCAGGATTATTCTTTTTGGCCCGGTGCAGACCTGGCCCGCATTATACAAGCGCCCGAATACGGCATGTTGCACAGCCGCGTCAATGTCCGCATCTTCAAGCACAATGAAAGCGTCATTTCCTCCAAGTTCAAGCGTGGCGGGCTTGATGTGCTTGCCCGCCATGCCTGCCAGGCTTGACCCGGCAGGGGCCGAGCCGGTCAGGGCCACCCCGGCGATGCGTTTGTCCGCAACCAAGGCGCTTGTTTCGGCGCCAGGCAGGAAAATGTTGGAAAACAGCCCGGCGGGGGCGCTGGCGCGTTCAAATGCCTTTTCAAGGGCCAAAGCGCTTTGGGGAACGTTTGAGGCGTGTTTTAGCACAACTGCGTTTCCGGCCATGATTGCCGGGGCCAGCGAGCGCACGGCTTGTGAATAGGGGAAATTCCAGGGCTGCACACTAAGAATTACGCCTATTGGCTCAAATGTATTGTAAGCTTTGCCAAAAGGGGTATCCAGGGGCTGGTCGGCGAGAAAGCGTTCGCCGTGTTCTGCATAATAGTCGAATATGCCTGCGCAGTATTCTATGTCTACAAGGCTTTCGCCATAAAGCATGCCCATTTCCGCTGTCACATAACCGGCCATTTCTTCCCGGTTTTCCCTGAATACCCGGGCAAGCTTGTGCAGCAGCTCGGCCCGCTCCTGCAGCGGGGTTTTCCTCCAGCTTTTATAGGCTTTGTCGGCCTTTGCTATGATCCCGTCAATCTGTGCGGGAGTCATTATGTCGAATTCTTTCAGGATTTCCCCCGTAGCCGGGTTTATGCTTCTTATCTTGTTCATATCTTGACCTTCCAGTGTTGGCTTTATGTTAGAAATCAATTTCCCTGCCTGCGAATGCGTATCGGAAAAGCTGTTCCATTTCGGCTTTGTTGCAAGGGCGCGGGTTGGTTTCCGTGCATGGGTCTGAAATCGCTTTCTCCGTGATGGCATTAAGCTCCTTCTCGAAGTGCTCTTCGGCAACGCCGTACTCTTTCAGGCTGGCGGGAATGGCCAGGCGCTCTCTTAATGCCGCAACTTCCCGGCAGAGGCTGTTTGAAAGTTCGGCGGTGTTTTCTCCGTTCAAGCCCATTTCCCTGGCGAGCACTGCATATTTGGAAGATGCGGCTTTCTGGTTGAATTGCAGCACGTATGGCAGGAAAATGGCATTTCCGGCCCCGTGCGGGATGTTGAAAACAAGGCCGGTTGCGTGGGCCAGGGAATGGCTTATCCCAAGCATCGAGTTGCTGAACGCTATTCCCGCCATGCATTGCGCATAGTGCATAAGCTCACGCCCTTGCGGGTTTCCTGAACAGGATTCGGCCAGGTTGTTCATGATCAGTTTGGCGGAAGCGGCGGCGAAGGCATCGCTGAAAGGGTTGGCAAGCGTTGCCGCATAAGCTTCCAGAGCATGCGTCAGTGCGTCCATCCCGGTGAGCGCGGCAAGTTTTGGAGGCATTGCATCCGCCAGTTCCGGGTCGAGGATGGAAAGGTCGGGAATCAGTTCTTTGCTGTCGAGCGCATATTTGGTTTTGCTTGCATAATCGGAAATGACCGCCGAGGTGGTTACTTCCGAAGCGGTTCCGGAGGTAGAGGGAATTGCCGCGAATTTGGCCTTGCCGCGCAAGGGGGGCACTCCGTCAAGCTCGATCGCCTGCTCGAAGCGAAGGCCTGGGTGTTCGTAAAACACCCACATGGCCTTGGCGGCGTCTATGGCCGAGCCTCCTCCAAGCCCTATTATCCAGTCGGGGTTGAACTTCCGCATCTGTTCCGCCCCCCGCATCACGGTTTCAATCGAAGGGTCCGGCTCCACATTTTCCACAATATCCACGTCCAGGCCTGCGGCTTTCAGGTGGCCCCGGACTTTGTCCAGGAAGCCGAATTTCTTCATGGAACCGCCGCCTATAACTATGGTCGCCCGTTTTCCGGGCAGGCGTTTCAATTGTTCAAGCGAGTTTCTGCCGTAGTAAGTGTTTCGTGGTAAGCTGAACTGGTTCATTTCCGCTTTACTCCTCAACCTGCATTGCGACTGCGCGAACCGGAGAGCCGTCTCCCCCCGTGATTTTCATGGGAAATGCGGCTATATATACGTTGTCAAAGTCTATTTTGTCAAAATAGGCCCAGTTTTCGCCAATCATCAGGCGTTTGTCAGCAAAAAGGTCGTGTACGGGAAATTCCGTTCCCCCGGTACGGTCAACATTTATAGTGTCCGAGCAGATAAAACGCACCCCTTTGGCAACCAGCCAATGGGCCACTTCTGCGGAAACATAGGGATGGGTGAAGAACTCCTCGGTCCCACGCTTCTTGTACCAGTTTGTATTGAAAAGCACGATAGTGCCGGGCTGTATTTTGTCCTCATAGGGTTTTACGTCTGCCATCACAATTTCTTCTTCCGCTTTTTTACCGGTTACGCGAATGACGACTGCCGGGCCGAAGAAGAAATCCAGCTCCATTTCGTTTATACGGGCGCCGTCGTTGCGGAAATGATAGGGAGCGTCCACATGCGTTCCGGTCTGGGTTCCCACAACCACCCGGAACAGGTTGTATCCTTCATTTTCAAGAGTTGTAGCCACTGATACGGAAGGCTCCGGATCGCCAGGGTAGATGGGGCTGTCGGCATTGAGATCCCAGGAAAGGTCGACGTATTTTTTTATTTTCATGATAATCTCCTGTTTCAGGCTTTTTTAGCAGTTAATTTCATCACAATAATGTAGCCGAAGAAGGCAATGAAGAAGGTGGGGACAGTGCCGCCGGTGGGAAGGGGGTGCAGGAACCCGAAAATATAGGCAAAGGCCGCTGCAACGGCAAACACTCCCACTGCCTTCCAGTTTACCCCGCCAGAGTAATGATATTGCCTGTCCCTGTCCGGGTGGACTATGGCTTCAATATTGTAATCCTGTTTTTGCACTACAAAGAAGTCGGCGATCATTATGGCGAAAATGGGCATGAACAGAACCCCGATGAGGTAGACAAAGTTGAGGAACTTGTTCAAAATGTCGGAAAAAACCGCGCCGGCAACGCAGATGGCGCCGATAAACAGGGCCACTTTAGTATAGTTGAATTTGGGGAAGGTGTTCAGCCACGACATGGTGCCGGAGTAAATAAT
>CAZDJL010000070.1:0-6381 GCA_964505745.1 uncultured Desulfovibrionaceae bacterium
TAAAGCGGTTTCGCTTTCAGCCGCCGCTTAAGAGCGGGCAAGGAAGTTCCGCGCACAACCCGCAGGCCTTGCTAAACGATGCTTCGTAAAACCAAGCCCTTTGCCCGAACAAACAATTCTAAAGCTGGAGCAAATTGAATAGAACGCCACCAGACAATATTCCAACCCTTTCACCTCTTTCCCCAAAAAACCACGCAAAACTCCCTCTACCCTCGGTAGCACCTTTAAACAATAATGTAACACCAAGCCTGTAAAGAAGCAACTCTTCCTCAATTGCCGCCCAAACTTTAAAAAAACTTTTTCAAGACTGGCGAAGCCAATTTTTTGAACCTGCTCCCGAAACCCGGCGAAACAGGCCCTTCTTCAGTGTCACTACCCAAATTTCCCGCTGTTTCTAACAAACTGTTATCAACACCAACAACAGTAAGGCACTTCTTTTTTCTCCATCGTTTGCGAATATTCGTCCAATGTTGGGGACCCGGATTCGGGCGGACATATATTCTCAAATTAGGAGTAAATAATGGCAAGTAACGGGGTATTGATAGGAATCCTCGCGTATTTCATGGGGATTGTTTTTGTTGGCTTTTTAATGCGGAACAAATGCAAGGGGGCCGAAGATTTTCTGGTCGGCGGCCGCTCATTCGGCGTTGTGTTCAACTCGGGAACGCTCACTTCCTGCTGGCTGGGCGGCACGGTCATTGTAGGCGTGCCGGGCACCTTCTACGCCTGCGGCATTTGGGATTCCACCGCCATGTACGGCATTCTGGTCAGCTTCGGGTCTGCCGGCTGCCTTATTCTCGCGGGCCTTTTCTATATGCGCAAACTCTGGCAGCTCAAGCTGCTTTCCCTTGGCGACTTCTATTACCGCCGCTATGGCAACAAGGCCGGCCTGGTGGCCACCCTGCTCATGGGCGTAACCTTTACCGTATGGATTGCGGTGCAGGTAATTGCTTTCGCCAAAGTGGGGCAAGCCCTTGTGGGTTACAGCCTTGAACTGTGGATTGTGGTGGCCATGACCGTAATCTGCACCTACACAATTCTTGGCGGGCTTTGGGCCGTATGCCTGACCGACATCATCCAGGTAGGCATTGTAACCCTCAGCCTGTTCATTCTCACCCCCATAGCCATCAGCATGGTGGGCGGGCTTGACACCTTCATTGCCCATGTTCCTGCCGAAAAACTGAATTTTCTGCCGGCGGACAAAACTTCCATACACTCCTGGCTCCCCTGGGTTGGGGCGCTGAGCATCATCGGCCTTGGCTCCATTGCCAGCCCAGACCTCATGCAGCGCGCCTTCTCCGCCAAAACCGGGAAAGTTGCACGCAACTCGGCCCTGGTAGCCGCGGCTGCCTATATGGTTGTGTTTCTGATCGTGATTGTTCTGACCGCGGCCACCATGCAGCTTATAGACCTTGGCACGGTAGACCGGTCAATTATCGATAACGACCCGGAACTGATGATTCCGCTGGTGTTCCAAAGCCTGATGCCCGGCCCGCTGGTGGTTGTGTTCCTGGGTGCGGTGCTTGCAGCAGTAATGTCGGCTGCGGCCACCGCGAACATCGCCCTTGCCGGGGTTGTTTCCAAAAACCTGATCAAGGACGTGTTCTTCCCGGACATGACTTCACACGGGCTTATGCAAGTCACCCGCGTGGTCATTCTGGTTGTAGGCATCATTGCCATTTTTATCGCCATCGGGCTGCCCTCGGCCTATTTGCTCACAGCGCTTGGCTTTGACCTGATTCTTTCCTGCCTGTTCATTCCCCTCACGCTCGGCCTTTACTGGGAAAAGGCGAACGGCTGGGGCGCCATCGCCGGGCTGGTAAGCGGCGCTCTGTTCAGAATCGGCGTTGCCGGGATGTTCAAGGGCTTCAGCATTGAAGGCATCGGGGCCACGGATGAAATCTGGTACTACTTCACCCTTGGCGGGCCGCTGGTTTCCCTGGTGTGCATGGTAGCCGTTTCCCTGCTCACACAGAAAATCGACAAGCCGATCGAACTGGAATTTGAACCCGATCCGTCCTGATTACCTGGCGAAAGCATTTGGGGGGCGGAATTTTCCGCCCCCCGGAATCGAGATAAATTCAGACTTCAACGAAGACAAGAAGATTTTTATGAGTAAAGACATTTCCATTCCTGAAACACCAAAACAGGGCACACCCATAGCCTTTGCAGTCCTGATTACCGGCTGCCTGCTCTGGGGCAGCGGGCTGGCTGTGGGCAAAATAGCCCTGCGCGAATATCATCCGATGTTTCTGGTCACCATCCGCATGGTGCTGGCCTTTCTGGTTCTCACCCCGTTCATACTGATGAAGTTCAGGCCCATCCGCATTTTTTCAAAACGGGATTTCGGGCTTCTGGTCCTGCTCACGCTTTGCGACCCGGTGGCATTTTTCGGGTTTGAGGCAATGGCCCTTAAATACACCTCCGCCTCACAGGCAAGCATGGTCTGGGCATTGCACCCGCTTTTGAACACCCTTGCCGCATGGCTGATCATTAAGGAAAAAACCTCCAGGCCGGTTCTCATCTGCTTCCTCGTTGCCATGGGCGGCGTGGTGATGCTCACCGCCGTCGGCTAAGCCTCCGAACACGCCAGCAACCCTGTGCTGGGCAACATCCTGGAAGTGATTTCATTATGCGGAGCCGCCGGATTTGTGGTTATTCTGCGCTTTTTGAGGGGGCGCTACCCGGCGCCGTTTGTGGTCTGGTTCCAGAGCCTTCTCGCAAGCGTTCTGTTTCTGCCCACCCTGGCCTTTGAAAGCGTAACCTTCCCAACCACCTTCAACTGGGAACCATTCCTTGCCACAATCTACCTGGGGCTTTGCGTCACCTTGGGAGCACAGGCCTGTTCCGCATACGCCCTGGCCAGGGTGCCGGTTCCGCGTTTTTCCTCACTGGCAAACACCATTCCGGTATTCGGCGTTCTGCTCAGCATGATTCTTTTAGGCGAAACCCTGCTGCCTTTGCAATGGTTTGCCTGTGCCGTGGTTCTGGGCGCTGTGATCATGAGCCAGCGCTTCCAGCGCAGTTAAAAACAATTTAGCAGACATATAACAAACAGGAGAGATTTATGGCTAAGATTGTTAATTCTTGGGATGAATGGGCCCCTCTTAAACACACCATCGTTGGCCGCGCAAACGGCACACAAATTCCGGCTCCGGAGCCGAACTGGTCATACCCCAACCCGCATGGCGGCTTCCCGCTCGGCACCTGGGGCATGTTTCCGGAAGATATGACCGCCCGCGCAGTGGAACAGCAGGATAACTTCGTAAAAATTCTGGAAAAACGCGGCATCACCGTTGACCGTGTGGAACTGCACCCGGTAATGCTCTCCCCCACCCCTGTGTCCACCCCGGACTGGACCCAGCTGAACATGCGCGGCATCTGCTGCCCCCGCGACGTTTTCATCGTTGTGGGCAACGAAATTCTGGAAACCGCCGGCTGCCACCGCTCCCGCTGGTACGAATACCTGAACCTGCGCCCGCTGTTTCAGAAATACTTCAAGGAAGACCCTGAATTCCTCTGGGGCTCTGCTCCCAAGCCGCGCCTTACTGAAAAAAGCTACGTCAAGAACTACGACTATCTTGTAGAAAAGGTGTGGACTCAGGACCAGATAGACCACGGCGTAATGAACATGCAGATGCAGCTCACCGAAGAGGAACCCCTTTGGGATGCCGCCGATGCGGCCAGAGCGGGCAAAGACATTTTCTGGAATGTTACCTCCGCAGTGGTGAACAAAAGCGGCCTCGACTGGGTTACCCGCCACTACGCGGCCCGCGGCATCCGCGTGCACCCCGTTTATTTCGATTTCCGCGGCGGGCACACTGGCAAGCCCTGGCATATTGACTGCGAATTCACCATGGTTCGCCCCGGCCTGCTGATCACCTGCCCGGAATCGCCCATTGTGAACAAGGAAGTGCTTGAACTGTTCAGAAAGAACGACTGGGAAATTGTGGACGCCGCAGGCCCGGTGCATAAATATAACGCCGACATCTCCTTCTGCTATCCCGGCAAGGAAGGCGGCATTTACGGACCGCAGTGGATCAGCATGAACACCTTCGCGCTTGGCCCCAACACCATGTGCGTTGAAGCCCATGAAACCGCCTATATGGAACAGCTCGACAAAATGGGCATTGAAGTGGTTCCGGTTCCGTTCGATCAGGTGGTTCCGTTCGGCGGATCCCTGCACTGCAACACTCTTGATATTTACAGAGAAAGCAGCCTTGAAGATTACTTCCCAAATCAATAGCCTCCTGATTTGGGTTGATGTCACCATCCCATAGGTGACAAACTTACAGAACACTCCTTGCAAGCCTGCGGGGAGTGTTCTGTTCCTTTTGAAAAGGGCCATCTCCCCAGCAATTGCAAAAACTTGCTAAAAAGGGTGCTATGCTGTAACCATAGAAAATTGAAGACGTTATAAGAGAGGCTGCCGTTTTGGACATACTCACCCCCGACGAAATTCGCGCCCAGCTGCATGAGGTTTTTGAAAGCAAAGATTTTCAGGCCTCACCCCGCCTGAAGGACTTCCTGGCCTTTGTGGTTGAAAAAACCCTGGCGGCCAAAGGGCAGGATTTGAAGGCCTACACCATAGGCATGGAAGTGTTTGCCCTGGGAAAAGATTTCGACCCCAACACCAACCCCCTGGTGAGAACCGAAGCGGGCCGCCTGCGCAGCAAACTGGAACACTTCTACCTGCACAACCCCGGCGCCAAAATAAAGATCGATATCCCAAAAGGAGGATACGCAGCGGCTTTTTCAAAAATCGACCCGGTTCAAAAGAATCACGGTTCCACACACCCCAGAAGCAAAGCCTACTCCTTCTCTATTTCCAAAGTGCCCCAGGCCGAACACAAAGCCAGCATCATGCTGCTTCCCTTCTCCAATATAAACAAGACCGGCTGCGTGGACGCAATTGTGGAAGGCCTCAGCAGTTCCATGAACATTCATCTGACCAAATTCCGCGATTTAAAAATAATCAACTACAACCAGCTCGCACAGTTCAATTCCGCATTCAGGGAAATTACCTCCAAAAATCTGAATGTTGACACCCGGTTCATTTTATGCGGAAGCGTGCAGAAAGACGAAAATATTGTAGAGGTGCACGCTTCGCTGGTGGATACGACCTCAATGCACAACATCTGGGCTGAAAAATTCGATGCGGAGGTCAATTCCGGCTCCCTGTTTGAGGTGCAGGAAAGCATTGCCCAGGCGATAGTTTACCGCATAGCTGACGATTTCGGCCTGCTCCACCGCACCCTTCTGCAAGAAATGACCAGCGGGGTATCCCCGGCATCCAGCATCCAGGAAGCCTCTCTGCTTTACTATCACTGGACTACTACGCTCACCCGGCGCGACTTTGTAACCGCGGTGGAAAGCGTGAAAAAAGCCCACGCGAGCGATCCCCAACATGTGCCTACACTGGCCATGCTGGCGGACCTGTATGCTTCCGACCACCAATGGAGCTACGGAAAAATCAACATCCCGCTCGACCATTCATTGAAAATGGCGTCCAAGGCGGCAAATGAAGATCCCAGCTGCCAGCTGGCGCATGTGGCTCTGGCGCTCAACTACCATTTGCGGGCAGACTTTGCCAAATTCAAATTTTGCGCTGAAAAAGCCCTTGAGCTTAACCCCTCAAGCACCAATGCAATAAGCACCCTGGGCAGCGGGTATGCCATGGCGGGCGTGTGGGACAAAGCCTTTGAACTCACAAGCAAAATCATGGAACTCAGCTCCACCTGCCCCGGCTGGTGTCATTTCGCGGCGGCAATGCACAAATACCTGAACAACGACTTTGAAAACAGCCTGATTGAAGCCCAAAAAATAAATATGCCGGAAAACCTCTGGGATTCATTGATAAAGCTGGCGGCCGGAGGCTTTCTGGGTGAACGGGCCATTTGCGAAAAAGCCACAGAACGCCTGTTAGCCATATACCCGGACTTCAAACGGGACAAAGCCAGGATTGTGTGCAACAGCCTGCCCTATGAAAACTTTTCTTCCAAAATCCTGGAAGGACTCGCCAGGGCCGAGGAAAGCATCAGAAGGGATGTTTGAACCCCTCTGCAATCCGGCCGATTCTTTATTTCAGGCGCTGCGCTGACCAACCGGGCTTTAAGCGCACTTGCTTTTAAAACAGATCGATTTTGAGCGCCCCTTCGGAGCTGAACGTCCTACACTGCCAGTGTGGCCAAAGCCTTTTTCCAGATACGGCTTTTCAGTGTTAAAACGCTAAAAATTCCAAAAAGCCCGCCTTTTGAGGCGGGCTTTTCCATTTTATCGGCAGCGTTTATTTTGTTTTCAAGGCAAGCAGCACGGTGGACGAGAACAGCAGTATGATGCCGAGGATGTGCTGCGCGGACACGGGTTCGTGCAGCAGAAAGA
>CAZDJL010000071.1:0-6364 GCA_964505745.1 uncultured Desulfovibrionaceae bacterium
ATTTGCCTGATCGAAAACAAATTTGCCTTCCTGGCTCACAGGAGCACGATTGCGCTAAGCAAACAGACTTTATCATTGTGCCGGAAACAGATGCAATAACTCTGGAAACAAATAAAAAATCAATCTTCCCTTCCATATGAAATTGGGGCCCGCAGGCCCCAATCCAATCATCTATTTCTATTTTGCTCTATACTCTGCCAAAGCTCTTTTCTGCTCTTCAAAAGAGTTGAAGCCAGCCTGATTGAGAGCGTCTTTAACCGTTGCATCCCAGTTCCATGCTGCGTAAATAACAGGTTTGTGGAAGAATGCCCTGAACTGCTCCATTTCCTGGCGGTAAAAATCTTCCTTATCCGTATCAAGGCTGCTGCGAAGCTGTTCGGCCAGCCGCGCAATTTCTCCCTCATACCAATCCATTATTTCGCTGGCTTTCTTGTATTTCTTATGGATATGCTCATAGCCTTTTGCTTCCAGCAAATCTCCCAAACGGTTGAGAAGCTGTTCGCTTATCCATTTTCCAAGCTGGCTGGCGCAAATGTTTTCAGATTCAACCTTGGCTACGTCCAGCTTGGTCTGATAATAAGTGTCTGGCACAACAGAAGCGGTGGTAATGCCGGCAATGCTCACAACCCCGCGCAAAATCCGGTTGTTGGACACGCCCTGCCCGCAAAAACCAACTTTTTTGCTGTAGCGCTGGCCGGTAAAAATGGTCACCAATATGGCCCACACCACCGACGGGTCGATTTCATCATAAATATGGGAAAGCGAGGCGTTATCCCGGTCAGTCCCAAGCACCATCTGGGTCATGTCGTTCGAGCCGATCGAAAAACCGTCAAATTCCTGAATGAACTCTTTCGCCAAGATAGCATTTGAAGGCACTTCCGACATCAGAATAATCTTGAGCCCGTCTTCACCGCTCCTCAAGTAATGCACCTGCTCAAGATAGCGTTTCATGCTGCGCGCCTGTTCAATGGTTCGCACAAACGGAAGCATCAGCTGCAGATTGCTGCCGCCATATACATTGCGGGCAAGCTTAAAGGCTTCTATCTCCCAGTCGTGGATGTTGCGGGCAACACCGCGGTAACCGAGCATCGGGTTGTCTTCTTCCGCCTCAAACAGAATTCCGCCGATCAAATTGCGGTATTCATTGGATTTGAAGTCTGTGGTGCGATAAATAATTTCTTTGCCATAGAAGGCCATGGAAAACAACGCCAGCCCCTGGGCAAGGGTTTGAACATAATGTTCGCGCCCGTTCTGAGCGCCATGGGTGCGCAGCACTTCCTTGATTCTTTCAGGAATGGAACGAACGCCTTCCATGTCCTTGGCAAGCCCGGTGCGCAGGGCCACTTCTTCCCTCAAGGCCTCAATTTTGCCAAGGGCTTCCCTTACTTCGGGAATATTCTGGGAACGTCTGTATATATTTTCCACATCCGCCTTTATTTCATTTCGGCGGCGGCATATTTCGGGATCCTTGCCGGTAAGGGAAAGAAGCTCCTCGCCATAGCCCATAATCGCAATAATGTGGTCATGCAGCGAAGGGGAGGTTTTCAGAATATCTATATGCTTGGTGGCATTGTCTTCATACTCGTCAAGCTCGTTCTCAAGCTCGCGCATCTGACGGTGCAAAGCCAACACTTCCTCTGTGCCGCGCAAGTTTTCCCGCGCGCCAAGCGCCTTGATTTCATCCGAAAGGCCGGTAATCAAACCTACATATTCCCGCACCTTCATGTCGGTGTTTATCAGGCCGAGAGCAAGTTGTTTGCGCAGGATCTTTGAAAGCTTGTTCTCAAGCTGTTCAAGAGCCACTTCCACCTTCTGCTGGAGATCTCCCCGGTCGTATGACTCCAAAGCCTGAGGATGGACGCCCACGTTTCCAAGCATAAATTCGGCGCGAAGCAGACCCACTTCAAAGTCCGGAATGCGGCGCAGCCTGGAGAGGAACATGGCCTGATTCACATCCGCCAGCACCAGCCCTACCTTTGTTTGGGTGGGAGGCAACTTGGTCAGATCCATTTCCCCGCCCACTTCATAAAGAGGCAGGAGGCCACGGTAAACTGTTCCAGTTGTGCCGTCCACAGTAACTTCGGTGCCGTCGAGCCCTTGAATGACAGAAAGATTCTGTATTCCGATTACTGCGGGTATGCCAAGTTCACGGGAGGTGATGGCGGCATGGCTTGTATCGCCGCCAACGTCCGCAAGAATGGCGGAAGCCACGCGCATGCCGGGAACCATATCCGGGTCGGTGCGCTCGGCCGCAAGCACATCGCCTTTCTTGATTTTGTTCAGTTCAAGAGCAGAGCGCAGAAAACGCACAGTTCCCTGGCCCGCGCCACGCGACGCGCCGTTGCCTTTAAGAACAACCTCGGCAGTGGCCGCATAAACAGGGTCCACTTCCTTGCGGCGCATGAAAATCACATCGGGGTGCTCTTCCAGTTCTTCATTCCAGCGGGTTTCTGGGCGGGCCTGTACAAACCAGAGTTCTCCGTCCCTGTCGATGCAAAACTCGGTGTCCATAATGATGGCCTCATAAGCTTTGCTGATCGCGCGCACGCCCTGCGCTATTTTCTCGGCTTGGTTCACGGGAATGGACCAGCGGTAAATCTCGCTTTCCGGCACCGCTTCGGTTCTTGTTCCGCCATTGCTGTCATAAACAATTTTCTTGTCTTTAACACCCATCTGGCGAATGACCACTTCTTTGCCGTCGTCACGCTGGAATACATAATATTTATCGGGGGTGACCATACCGCCCACAATGGCCTCGCCAAGCCCATAGCTCACATCGATTGAGACCAGTTCCTCGCGGCTGGTTCCCCGGCAACCGGTGGCCGTATCCGCAGAGAATGCAGTGCCGGACATCATCGGATTAATCATGCGCATGATGCACACGGAAAGAGAAGTATTTTCAATCGCCCATTCGTGCTTGGCCTGTTCGGCAATAGTATCGTCGCCAAGCTCTTCAGCCTTGGCTGTGGCGTCGAGAATGGCTTCCCGGCGATAAGTCATGCTGCGCAGGTTGTAGGCCGAGGCACAGTCCCAATGGTAGGCCTCTGCAACGGCATCTGCGCCAACAATGTTCAGGTATGTGTCCTGAAGGCCGGCAAACGCCTTTTTGCGCGAGTCTTCCCCGGCAGCGGACGAACGAACGGCCACAGGCACCTCGTCCTGCTTGGCCTCCTTGCATATGCTGCGGTATGCTTCCTTCACTTCTTCCCTTACATGTGCGGGAAGTTTCGCGGAAAGAATCGCCGCCTGAACCAGAACAGAACGCTGCCTAAGCTGGTCTATGCCCTCTGGCGAAGTGGCGAAGCCCTCTACCACATGGTTGATAAAAGAACGCAGGCGGGTGGTTGGCTCGCTTTTTTCAAGATGAGCTTCCTCCCGGATATGTTTGGCCAGCAAACGCACGAATTTTTGCAAGAATTCCGGATCGCTGCTGATTTCAGGGTCGTTCCAGTCCACCTTTCCGTATTCGCGGTCAACAACCCTCCGCACAAGCGAAGCGTTCACCTTGTTTTCATCCAGCAAGCTGTGGAATGCTATGGCGGAAATAGCCCTGAACTGCGGGATTTTTACGCCGGGAACCTGATCGATGATGGCGGTATTATAGTTTTTACCTCCCACCAGAAGCTCGGCTTCAACGCCAATAGCAGTTATTTCCGCACCATTAAGCACCAATTTTTTGGAAAGGTCCTTCGGGTCAAGAGTTACTTTGGCCTTAAGGGCCGTGGACTTTTCGTCCGTAGTCTTGGGCATGGATCCTCCTGAAATCTATCTCATAAATAAAAGTTTATTTTATCGACCTATGCTGGAACCGCAATGCGGGCAAAACTTGGCGCCATCCATAGTCACCGGTTTGCCGCAGGCGGGGTTGCCGCAGGTAAGCGGAACCGGAGCCAGTTCAACCAAAAGCTCTCCCTCTTTTACGGGCACCATTTTTCTGTTGCCCCGGTAATCGGCAGACTTGAGCACTCTTTTCACTATACCTTCAACTGGAGCGAGTACGGATTTTTCCTGCTTCATAATTGATACGTTAAACAGCTCATCGCCCTTCTTCACAATATCGCCCGGATGAACGTACATAATCCAGAGGTCGCCCGAACTCGGCGCGCCAATCTGATACAAATCGTTCGCATCGGCCTTGGGGGCTCCCTTCGCGGCCGAAGCCAGGGGGCTTCCCATCTGCACTTCATAACTCAGAATTTCCGAGTCAAGCACATAACGCACAATACAGGCGCCGGACTCCTGAAGCGGAGAAATTGAAATCAGCGTCATCTGGTGAGGCTTGCCGTTAGAGTCGAAAAACTGCACTTCCTCGCCGGGCTTGATTCCTTCAAACCACACATCCAGCGGCAGCTTGTTCGGGTCGCCGAACTTAGACTTGAATTTGATGGTCTTAACCGCATCCCCGGGGTGGTTGAGATACATTACGAACTCTTCTTCCGTGGGTTCGCGGTTAATCAGTTCGGCAATCCCCTTGCGTTCGGCGTCAAGGTTTACATCGTGCAATGCCTTAAGCGGAGAAGCTTCGGTGCGGGAGCGGATGGCCTCGCGGTATTCGGCCCCAAAAGCGCTCTGGTACACCCAGTCCGGCGGGAAGCCCAGAGGCAGTTTGCCGAATTTGCCCAGCAACAGGTCTTTAAAGGCATTGTTGCAGTCCCGGTAAATTTCCAGGCGGGCCAGCTTCATGTCCGGCGTAATTTCCTCTTCAGGGCGGCTGGTTATATGCTCCAGAACCTCCAGCAGGAATTTGACCTCCTCGTCGCCCCCACGCTTGTATGCCCCGGTAACAGCCAGAAAGGCGGTGTTCCAGGTAATCTGGGAGCCGGGGGTCACATCGTGGTAGCGCACGATTTTGCGAATTCCAGCGAGATATTTCAGCATGTAGGGCAAAAGATGGATATAGCCCTGCTTCAATGCCCCTTCCTGTGAGGAGGAAGTGGCCCCGCCGGGCATCCCGTGTTCTACCACATCATAATCAACGCCCTGGAAATATGGCGCCACATAGCGGTCATAGTATGGCATCATCTGCTTGAGCACAAAATTGGTGTCGCGGATCATGCCCTTGTTCAGGTTGGTTTGCAGACCAAGCTCGTCTTCCATATAGGCGGCCGTAGAAAGCACATCGCCCTGCCCGTACCAGCGCACGGCAGCACCAATGCTTACATCGATGATATGGGCTCCGGCCTTGGCCGCGGCCCCCACAGAAGGCACATACAGCCCGTCTGTGAAATGGCGGTGATAGTGCAGAACCAGTTCCGGCCATTCCTTGCGCAGGGCAGTGATCAGATCGCGGATGAACTTGGGAGGGCAGACCCCGGCCATGTCCTTAAGCCCCAGAATGATGTGCCGGCTTGCGCGTTTGGGGTCCATGCCCAAAAGCTTCGCACAGTTGTCCATAATGGATTGGGTCACGCCAAGGTAATGCTGAATGTCAAAGCCCTTGGCCCAAGACAGGGAAATGGCCGGTTCAAACACCACACCCTTGTTATCCAGGGCAACTTCGGCAAAAGGCAGCATGTTTTCAATATGATTGAGGAAGTCGAATGAGCGCAGAACCTGATAGTATTCACAGACCATTTCGGCCGTTATCCGCATCACGTTCCTCGGTTGCGGCTTATAGCCCAGCATATTGGTTGAGCGCACCAGGATCTGCTTGAGAGTCTTCGGTGCAAGCCTGTTCCATTCATCAGCCTCGCTAAAGGGATAGGTCATGTTGGCAAGCATGGCCACATGGAAATGCGCCCCGCCGCCATTCTCAATTGAGAAGAAATTGCAGTTGTCAAGATATGGCGCCACCAAAACGTCTTCCGCCAGGCGGAATCGGTTGCTTGAATTGGACTGGGTGCCATCACGAGTGGTGGTGTCCGTAAAGTGGACATACCCGCTGTCGCGCACAAAATCGAGCAAAGCGGTTCTGTCCCCAGTGGGATACGGTGAAGGCGTGTCGCGCAGCTCGCGTGAAATAGGCGGCAAAACCGGATTGAACGGCATCATTCGCGGGGTGTCTACAGAGCGGTATTCCCCAAGCTGGACGTACGGATTATAGCCTTTGGTTGAAATTTCCGCAACTAAGCGGGAAAGGCGCTCGGCCTCCGGCTCCATATCGGTGTAATGCAAAATTTCAGGATGCTTGGCTATGAAGTTCGTATCAAAGTCGGCCGCCCTGAATTTGGGGTGCTTCAAAACCTGGCGGAAAAAGGGAATGGTGGTTTTGAGGCCGCCAATGTAATACTCGCGCAAGGCCCGGCTCATGATGGCGATGACTTTTTCCCAGTCATGCCCATATGCCTGCAAAAGCGCTCCGGCGGAGTCATAGTTGGACGGAAATTCATAGCCGGCGGAAAGATTTGAATCCAGGCGAACCCCG
>CAZDJL010000072.1:0-6328 GCA_964505745.1 uncultured Desulfovibrionaceae bacterium
CTAGGCCTGGAGGCCTATCAAATCGGACAGGGCGCGCATGAACAGATAGGGTTCGTAGCGGCTGGAGCTGTAACTTTTGAAAATAAGGTCCGTGTCCACAAGCTCTACGCCCAGGCCGGCGATTTTGTCAGCGTCAATCCCGCCGGAGTATTCCAGGCAGCTGTCATAAAAAATATGGCTGACCAGACGGTGTGCGGCAACATTCTCCCCGGCGTCCCTCCTGAGGTACCACAACAGCCGCTCCACCTGATCCGCCACTGAAAGCCCCCTGGCTTCCGGGTCCACCCCCGCGCTTGGCACATACACTTTGCAGCATGGCGCCTTGCTGATGGCCATGCCCACGCCCTCGGGCAGAAGATTGGCCAACAGGCTCGTGTAAAATGAACCCATGGGATAGCAGATGCAGGTTGCCCGCTCTATAAAGGCGGAAACCCGTGAATTGATGCGCGGCCTTAATTTACGCGGGGTGGCATCCGTCTCCGGCCAGGCAGGGGTGAGGAAAATATCCCCAATGGGCGAACCCGGCGCAGGCACCTCCTTGCCGGTTATCAAATGCTGGCCCACAACAAGGCTGCCATCCGCGAGAGAAGCCGCCAGATGCAGGTTGTCGTCCACCACCGGCAGCACGGTTCCCTCCACTTGCAGCAGTGTGCTCATGTGCTCTACCGCCGCATACAGGTTGAAGCCGTGATGAAGATACGCCCCCACCAGAATAAGATTGCCCAGGCTGGCTCCTTGCAGACTGAAGCCTTCGGGCAGGCGGGCGGCCAGATAGCCGAGCAGGTCTGCCACCTGCTTCCGCTGGCTGGCGTCCATGCGCATCATTGCCGCGTGCTTCCCGCTGCAAAGTTCTTTCAGCCTGTTCCGGCGCTCGTATTCCGGGCCATCGCAGGCAAACCGCATTGTGCATAACTCCGGAAGGGCATGCCCCACCAGGTCAATGCGTGAAAGGCTGAGAATCCGGTTTCTGATATCCCCCACCGCAGGCATGCCGAAGGCTATCCGCAAAGCGCGTGAGCTGCCGCCCGAATCGAAAGGAGTGATCAGGTGGACTGAGGGAATTTTGCACAGGGAAAAATGTTCGCTTACCTCGGCCAGCGCGGAGCCGCCGCTTAAGAACACCACGCCGGACTTTCCGCTTGCAGGGCGAAGCATGTTGACGGCATAGTCGGAAATAATGGTTTTTTTATCTTTAACAAGCATATCAGTTAAAATACAGCCCCTTTTTCCGCATTGCAAAATAAAGTTCCCGCCCGATCCAGGCATCGGTCGCCGCATATAAAAGCTGCTTCTGGGTAAGTGTTTTCACGGCCCAGTTTGAACAGCGCGCGCCCTTCGGTATCCGCAAATCGAAAAAATTGGCGGCAAGATTGCGCAAGCCGTGCGTTTCAAGCTTGTTGTGCTTGGCAACCTGACTAAGATCCACAAAACCGGCCGGATTGAAATGATGCAGGCGCTGCAGTTCCCGGATATCATCGCGAACGGCTACCCCGGCTTTTACTATCGCCGGATTTTCCAGAATACGCGCAAGTTCGCCGTCAAAGGGAACTTTGTTAAACTGAAAAATGTAAACCCGCTCGGCCGCAGCCAGTTGCAAAATTGAAGGAGAGTGGCTTCTGCCCTTGCTGAAAACAGGCCTGGTTTCAGTGTCAAACCCAAGCACGTCTTCATTTTTCAGTATTTCAACAGCCGCCTCAAAAGCTTCCTCGTCCTCCACCAGAAAAATTTCGCCTTCATATTGGCGGGCAGGCATGCGATTAATCTCTTCATTGGTAAGCTTGCGCCGGTGAATTTCCAGCACGGCGTTGTTCTCAACAAAGGAAACCGCTGCGCAGCGAGCCCTGCTCATTCCTTTGGGGCAAGGCCTCCGCTCAATTTCAGTAATTATGCTTTTATGCTGCAAAATCATATATCCTTAACAAAAACCTATTTACCCAGGCAAAATTCCGAAAAGATCCGGTCAAGCACATCCTCGGCGGCGATCTCGCCGCTCACTTCGGCAAGAATTGCAGACAAAAGCTCCACCCGCACCCCAACAAGGTCATAGGGCACATCCAAGCTCAAATCTTCAAGAATGCCGTCAATTTCTTCTCCGGCAGCTTCCAGCGCCTGGGCCTGCCGCAGGTTGGGGGCGATGTTCCAGGCGAAATTACGTTCAGCCCCTCCGTCCGGGCCTGTTTCAAGCAAACGCCCTTTTATGGCTTTCGCCAAAGTCTCTATGCCCTGCCCGAATTTTGCCGACACATCAATCCAGCCGATTTCACGCAGGCCGGCGTATTCTTTTTCAGCCTCGCCTTCGGGCCAAAGCGGGCCGGACACCTCCGCCAGATCGCATTTATTGGCCACTCCCAAAATTTTACCCGGCCCGTATGCTTCCAGCAATTCCAGCTCATAGCCGGAAGGCCCACTTACAATATCCACCAGCAGCAAAATCAGGTCCGCCTCCGAAAACAGCTCGCGGGCCAGTTTCAGCCCCTGCTGCTCCACCTCATCCCTGGTTTTGCGAAGCCCGGCCGTGTCCACCAGGCGCACGGGCAAGCCGTCTATAAGCAGATTCTCCTCCAGAAAATCTCTGGTAGTGCCGGGCTGGCTGGTCACTATGGCCCGGTTTCGCCCAATCAGAGCGTTGAGCAGGCTGGATTTGCCCACATTCACCTGACCCGCGATAACCACCAGAGCCCCTTCACGAAACACGCGCATTCGCTTGTGGGCGGAAACAAGAGCTCCCACTTTCTCCCTCGCCGCCTGCATATCGGAAACAATTTCCTCATGGGGCAACACCTCAAGCTCTTCCTCGGGAAAATCCACGGCCATGGCCAGGTTAGCCCGCAGGTTCAGCAGGTTCTCCCGCAAGCCGGCAACAACGTTGCGCAGCCCGCCGCCAAGTTTGCCCTGGGCGGCGTTGAGCGCGTCACGGCCTGGGGCCGCAATGCTTTCCGCCACAGCTTCGGCCTGACTGAGATCGATGCGGCCGTTCATAAACGCCCGCCGGGTGAATTCGCCTGGCTGCGCAAGGCGCGCCCCGTTCCTGAAAATCTCCTCCAGCGCCGCCTGCAATATAACAGGGCCGCCATGACAGTGAAGCTCTGCCACATCTTCACCGGTGAAAGACTTCGGCCCGGGCATATACACGGCAAGCACTTCATCCAGAACATTCCCGGCCCCGTCCACCAGCTTTCCAAAATGCAGAGTCCAGGGCCTGAAATCCTCAAACGATACGCTGGCGGGCCTGAACACGTTATTTAAAACCGCTTTGCTGCCCGGCCCGCTAATGCGTATGATGCCCACCCCCCCAAACCCGGGGGCGGTGGCAATTGCGGCGATGGTGTCAGCATAAATATCCATAAACCCAAAGTATCCTGTAGCTAAAAATTTTAATTATACACTGTGAAGCCCGGCATCCGCAACTTTAGAGCAAATTATTTTAAGATGCCAGCTTCGGCGCTTAGCGGCGAAAGCCAATGGCATTCAGCACAGCTTAAGCCTTGTCCTGCGGGTAAAACCGCCTTGCTCCTTTGTGCAACTCCGCTTTATTGCGAAATTGTCCACCTGCAACCGGGCGGCTGGCGGCGCCGTTCACCGTCAAACCGCAATTTCAAGTATTAACCGCTGCGGTTTAAAAAAGCAGCCAGCAACTCCACCCCTTCCTCAAAAAAGCCGCCCTCGCTCAGCCAGCGCATGTCCGCGTCACGGCCAAACCAGGTAAGCTGGCGTTTGGCATAGGCCCGTGTGGCTTTCAGCCATTTCTCCTTGCTTTCGGCAAGGCTGGTTTCACCGGAAAGATACGCGGAAAGCTCAAGGAAACCAATGCTTGAAAATCCCGGCAAATTTCCGTCCGGGTCAACTGCCATGCCCCGCTCAACCTCGGCAAGCGCGCCCAGCTCGAGCATTCTTTCAATTCTCAGGGCAAGCCTTGATTCAAGCCTGTCCAGAGGCATTTTCAGGCCAAGCTTCAATACCCTGTATGGGAAAGGCGGAAGCGGCCGGCTGTGCCACCAGCTCAAGGTGCGCCCGGTGCCCGTCCAGACCTCCAAAGCCCTGGTAATCCGCTGCGGGTCATTGCTGCTTATTTTCGCGGCGTATTCAGGGTCCGCCCCCACAAGCTCCCGGTAAAGCTCCCTGGCCCCCGCCCGTTCAAGGCGCATCCGCCAGTAAGAGCTGATTTCCCTGCCCACTTCCGGAATGGGGGCGATGCCGTTAATCAGGGCATCCAGATAAAGGCCGGTGCCGCCCACAAGAATAGGAATACGCCCGGCGGAGAAGCAAAATTCCACCGCCTCAAGCGCGAGCTCCGCAAACAGGCCCGCTGTCATTTTCCGCGAACAGGGCAAAAACCCGTAGAGCAGGTGGGGAACCGCCTCAAACTCCTCTTTCGAGGGTTGGGCGGTAATAACCGGCAGGCCGGAATAAATTTGCCGGGAATCCAGATTGATGACCGCACCGCCAAAGTCGCGGGCAAGCGCAATGGCCAGGGCGCTTTTCCCGGTTCCGGTGGGGCCCGCCAGGCAAACCACCGCATTGGAAGCTAGATCTGGCGCATGAGTCACGAAAGCGCAGTTTTACCGCCCAGGACGCGGTATTTTTCAATCAGCCGGGCCTCCACATTGGCGGGAACCATATCTCTGACATTTCCCCCCAAGCTGGCCGCCGACTTGATGATTGTGGAGCTGATGTAAAGCCACTGATAATCGGTCATTAAAAAAATCGTCTGAATTTTACGCTTGAGCTTGCGGTTCATCAAGGCCAGCTGAAATTCATATTCAAAGTCGGAAACGGCCCTGAGCCCCCGCACAATAACATGCGCCTGCTTCTCCTCCGCAAAATCGACAAGAAGCCCATTGAAGATCTCAGCGGAAACAGCCCGTTCGTTCTTAAAAGTTTCCTTCACCATCTCCAGGCGTTCTTCCGCTGTAAACAGGGGCGCCTTGTGCGTGTCGGCGGCCACCGCCACCAGCACATGGTCAAAAATTTCACAGGCCCGCTTAATCAGGCTCACATGCCCGTTGGTCAGCGGGTCGAAGGTTCCAGGGTAAATGGCGGTTCTACTCTGATTCATCACCAGAAAACTCCCATAAAATCAATCTGGTCTGACCGTAGGCCCGGTCGGCCAGCACAGTTAACTCATCAGCCAGGCTCTCTGCATAAATCGGCCTGCCTTCCTGGGGCTTGGCCTCCACCTCGGCGGCGATTATGGCCCCAGGCTCGAGCCAGCCGTTCTTTAAAAGCAGCTTCACCGCCCCCGCCACAACATTGGAAGCATACGGCGGGTCAACAAAAACAAGGCCGCAGGTCTTTCCCGGCCGTTTGCCGAGAACCCTTGCCACAGGGTCGGTGCTGATGCGCAGCCGCCCCGGCTCAACCCCCAGGTCGTCCCCGCTTTTCTGGATTACCGCCGCCACTTTGGGGTTGTTTTCAACAAAAAACACGCTCTCCGCGCCCCGGCTCAATGCCTCGAACCCAAGGCTGCCGCTGCCGGCAAACAAATCCAGCACCCGCAGCCCGTTCCAGGCCACGCCCCGCGCCTCAAGCATGGAAAACAGGGCGCTGCGCAAACGCCCGGTAGCCGGGCGCATTCCCTCGCCGGGAATTGTCCTTATGCTCCGCCCGCCATATTTTCCGGAAATAATGCGCATTACTTTTTCCAATCAGGTAAAAACCCGTCTAAATTTGCGACAACGTAGCCAGCAGGTCGCGGTTAAGCTCAAGAACCCGGTCACGGGCCGCAATCTGCTCGGCAAGGGGCCGATGGGACACTTCTGCGATTTTATTGCGCAGCATAACCACTTTCTGCTCGGTATCCCCAAGCAGAAGCTCCCAGTCCACCCGCTGGGCCGGATCAACTCCCGGCACGGCCTCCACCACAACAAAACCTTCAGGCTCAAGCTCCTGCTCTTCAAGGTAGGCGGGAATGTATACCTTGGCCTGGAATTTTTCTTCCAGAATGGCGCTTAGCTCCAGCTGGGCCTTTTCCTCTCCGTGAACAAGGAAAATTTTGGTTCTGGGCGTAACGAACTTGCCCAGCCAGTCAATAATCTCGCTTTGCCCCGCATGGGAAGAAAACCCGCCAATGGTCCAAATTTTCGCATTGATGGCGATATCTTCGCCCATAATCCGAATGCTCTTTGCGCCATCCACAATTTTTCGGCCAGGGGTGCCCAGCCCCTGATAGCCGACAAACACAATGCTCGCCCCCTTGCGCCAGAGGTTGTGCTTCAGGTGATGCTTGATCCGCCCCGCATTGCACATGCCGCTTGCGGAAATGACAATGGCGGACCCGACATATTCGTTGATGCTCTGCGACTCGGCCGTGCTGAGGGTATACCGCAGA
>CAZDJL010000073.1:0-6248 GCA_964505745.1 uncultured Desulfovibrionaceae bacterium
GAAGCATTTTTTGAAAGGGCTTTGTCAGGACGGGCTGTTCCTGGTGAATTCGTAATCAGTCCGGCGCGCGGCAGATGCAAATGAATCTGCCACGCGCCGGATTGCCTATGCCGAAAGACGGACCTGTCTTTTATTTATGAAAGTAGACAATTTGTTTTTTGATGTAATCCACGGGGTTGTAGCTTTCTTTGGCTTTGCGCAGGCCGGGGTCGTCAAGATCCTGTTCGCGGTTCACATATTTGAAGTTTTTGGCGTCGTTTTGCAGGAACATGGCGTTGATTGCCTGGTAAAGGCCGCGGAATTCGGTACAGGCCTTCTCAAAATGAATCACAATCATCTCGTTGCTGTCTGGCGCGAGGGATTCTCCCACGGTGTAGGCTTCAAGCCGGCCGTCAATGTAAATCAGCCCGCCAATCAGCCCGGGCAGCTTGTCCCAGTTGGAAAGAACCCTCGCAACCGCTTTGTTCTCGGCGGTGAGGCTGGGAGACGGGTCTTCCTGCCATTTCACCCAATCTTCCTGCATGTCCAGCACTTCTTCAACGTCGGAGCCTTTCATGCTGCGGTATTCCCAGTTGTACAGCTTTAAGAAGCGGTTGTAATGATTCTTTTTCTTGTGAAAGCGCGGGCCCTTCAATTCGGCCAGTTCTTCAACCAGATACACATAATCCCAGGAGCCCCGCTCCTCTTTCAGCTCAATCTGGTCGGGGCGCGCTTTCTGCCAGATTTTTGCCAGATCCTCCGGAACCCGGGTTATTTCCGTTCCCGGCTCCAGGCAGCATTCGTGCCAGGGCGTTTCGTCCCAGCTTCCCACCGGGGCCCAGTAGCGCACAGTGGGTTTCGTCTGGCGTATCCAGGCCAGGTTTTTGTCGCAAAAAGCCCATTCCAGGCCATAATGCTCGGCCCAGCCCCAAATGTTTGAAAGTGAATAATCAGACGCGAGCGAGGGGCTGAGTCTGAGCAGCTCAAGATATTTGTGCCCGTTGTCTCCGGGTTTTTCAGGCAGGGTGATTGGTGAAAAATCAAGAGTCATAAAAGTCTCCATAATTTTTTGTAGCTTAATTGTTATCAAAATTGGCCGGATTGGCAAAGGTCTTTTCCTGTTCAAGGCGCGAACCCAGCACAGGCCCGGCTCCCGTGGCGGGGGGCAGGCGCTGGGAGGCGCGAATCATGCTGAACCGGGTCCAGTCTTTGCGTTTGAACACATAGAACAGGGATGACGAGAGAAAAATTTGTGAAATAAGCATGGCCATGAAAACCCCGGCCGAGTTCTGCCAGAGAATGTGCCCGAAAAGATAGGCTATGGGCAGGCGAATCAGCCAGGTGCTGCCGGTGTTTGCAATCAGGTTATAGCGGGTGGCCCCGGCCCCGACCATGCAGCCGTTTAAAATAAGGCTGAAAATGGTAAACGGCGTGGAAAGTATGTTGAAGCGCAGGTAGGTGAGGGCGTGAGCCGCCACATGCTCGTCCGAGGCGATGATTCCGGTTATTGCCGGGGCCATGAACCATACGACCACAGCCACGCTGCACATGGAAGAAACCCCTATTTTCAGAAGCCGGCCCACCGCTTTTTTCGCTTCATCTGACTTGCGGGCCCCAAGCAGGTTTCCTACCACTATGGCGGCGGTCATGTTGAAAGCCATGCCCGGCATAAATAAAATGGCCTCTATGTTCAGCCCGGCCGTAAGCCCGGCAACCGCGTTGATGCTGTCGTGCGGCAGGGTGGCCGTGACCATGAAAAGCACCACATAGCCCAGGTTCCAGAAAACCTGCATGGCGAAGGTCGGGATGCTGATTCTAATCATATATGGCGCTCCCTTCTTGAACCAGCGGCGGGAAATGAGGGATTTGCGCCCAACCAGCCCAAGTTTGAAGAGAACGGTCATGTTGAAGGCGGCTGCCGCGGTTACCGAGAAAAAGGAGGCCCAGGCAATGCCTTTGTAGCCCAGCTCGGGCATGCCGAAATAGCCGAGCCCCAGCCCGAAATCTGCAAAAAAATTGACTATGCTGGCAACAAATATGGCGCAAAGCGGAACCCACACTTTGCCGTGGGCCCGGAAAATGGCCCCTGAAACCAGAAGCATGTAGTGGGAAGGAAGGGTAAGCAGGGTGATGCTTAAAAAATAAAGGCCTATGTACTGTATTTCTTCGGGCATTTTCATCAGGCTGAGGATGGGCTGCCGGAAAAAATAGACAACGGCGATCAAAAACAGACAGATTGCGAGCGAGAGCATGATGCCCAGCCCCGCATAGCGCTGCGCCCGGTCAAATTTTCTGGCTCCCACGGATTGCCCCACAGTTGCCAGAATGCCGCTGGAAGTGGTGCCCGCAATAATCAGGAGCATGAAAAAACATTCTATGACCATGCCCAGGGCGGCCTGCACGCTGGCGCCAATCCTGCCCGCCACATAAACGTCCACAAATCCGATGGACATTTGCAGCACCATCATCATGAACTGCGGCCAGGTCAGGGCGAGAAGAGAGCGGTAGGAAAAGCCGCCGATTCCAAGATTCTGGTTTTGCATATGCCTTTAGCGCGGGTTTTGTTTGCGGAGCAGGGAGAAGAAAATATTGTTAAATCTCCCGCTCCTTTCGCCTTTAAAAAGTTTTTCAAACATGAAAGGCTAGCAGATAAAGTAACATCTTAAAAGCGGGTGTAAAGGGGAGGCAGGCAATCCATCTGCCTGAAATCGGGCCGGGTGGAAACGGGCCTGCTTTTGCCGCAGGCCCGTTTCCTGTCATAAGCTTAAAGGTCAGCCGGGGTTAGGTGCAGCAGGTCTTCCAAAGTCTCCCTGCGGCGGATCAGGGAATCGTTGCCGCATTCATCAATCAGCACCTCCGCGGGGCGCAGGCGCTGGTTGTAGGACGAGCTCATCACATAGCCGTAAGCTCCGGCATCAAGGGCCGCCAGCATATCGCCGATTTTCATCTCGGGCAGCTCGCGGTCTTTCGCGAGAATGTCCCCCGATTCGCAGATATTGCCCACCAGAGTTTGAGGGGTAAGGTTTTTATCCGGGCAGGCATTTTGGCGGTATACCTCAATATCGTGGAAAGAGCCGTAAAGCACTGGGCGCATGAGGGTGTTGAAGCCGAGGTCTGTGCCCACAAACCGGGTGGCCCCGTTGTTTTTGGTGTTGTAAACAGAGCCCAGCAGCAGCCCGCATTCCGCGGAAATGTAGCGCCCCGGCTCAATCAGGAATTGGCCCTTATATCCGGTTTCACGGGCAAAGGCCTGAATGCGTGAGTCAAAACCCTTGGCTACGGCTGCAATGTCCAGCCGCGGCTGCTGTTCGTATTTTTGATAGGGGATGCCGAAACCTCCCCCAAAATCTATAATTTCAAGGTCGGCAAGGAAATCGCGGGCCAGGTCGAGCAGGAAGTCGGCGGCGTTCAGATACCCTTCCGGATCGAGGAAAAGAGAGCCGATGTGCTGGTTTATGCCGGCAAGCTTCATGTTGTGGCGCTTCAGAATGTCCAGCATGTCGGAAATATCGCCCGCCCCGATGCCGAATTTGGTTTCACTTCCGGCGGTGATTACCTTCTTGTGGTGCCCGGCGCCGATGCCCGGGTTGAAGCGAACAACGGCCTTGCCGCCATGGTTCACCCGGCCCAGCTCCTCAAGCTGGTTTAGCGAGTCCACGCTGACCAGGATATTGTGCTTGAGGGGGTAGCTCATTTCCTCTCCAGACACGTTGTTGCACACATACAGTATCTGGCTGGCCGAAAAACCGGCCTGCATTGCCACATATACTTCCCCCGGCGACATGGCGTCCACCAGCAGCCCTTCGGAGCGGATGATGCGCAAAAGGGCCAGGTTGGCGTTTGCCTTGATTGAGTAGTTTATTCCGAACCTGGGGTGAGAGGAGAGGGATTTCAGCTCTCGGCAGCGTTCACGCAAGATTCTTTCGTTATAAACATACAAAGGCGTGCCGTATTTGGCTTTAAGCTCCCAGGGGGAGAGTTTTCCAAAAAAATCCATGTTGTCCGTATATTCGGAGCGGAGAGTATTTAGCTTCATTTGTTCAAAAACCTTGGAATCTGATGTTTTGTAAGGTGAAGGAATCTTTTTTCAGGCTATCTGAAAACTTTAGCCGCAAAATACCTTTGAGCATGGTGATAGTCAATAAAACATTTTCACGGGGGAGTTCTCGGGGGTTTAAAATTCCAGAATATCCGGCGTAAGGCGGAAAATTTCGGCGGCCGCAATGCGGAGCAGGCCGGTTTTGCTTTTGCCCGCGCTCACACCGTTTCAGGGCCGGAATTAAGCAGTCAATACTTGAAGCCGCCTGTTGACGGGCGGATCTTCTTGCAAAGGCGGCATTTTAATACAAATTTATTTTCAAATATCTTTTTTTAACACCATTTTTATACGCTTTATCATAGTGTTCTTATGGACAATGCGCCCGGCTTCCCGGTTTTCCGTCTTGCGTCAAGGGGCGGGAGGTTTACCGGGGCAAGCGCTGTGGCGGAAGATAAAGGAGAATTTATGGCAGTTCTTGGAGTTTTTGTTGCGGTGCTGGGCGCATACCTTGTGTACGCGCTGCTGAATCCCGAAAAGTTTTAACGGGAAGTAAGGAAAAGAACATGCTGCAGATATTTTTGTTTTTGGCGGTTTTTATTGCCGTGATTTTTCCAGCGGGGAAATACCTGTATCACATTGCAACAGGCAGGCGCACCTTTGCCGACCCGGTTTGCGACCGGGTGGACGGGGTGATTTTACGCCTGTGCGGCGTGGATGGAAAGGGAATGAACTGGAAGCAGTATGCGGCGGCCCTGCTTGCGACCAATGCGGTCATGGGGCTTACTGCCTACCTGATTTTGAGAATTCAGTTTTTGCCGGTTCTCAATCCGAACGGAATCGGCGCAATGGAAACCAGCCTGTCACTGAACACCATCATCAGTTTTATGACAAATACCAACCTCCAGCACTATTCCGGGGAGTCCGGGCTTTCGTATCTGAGCCAGATGGCGGTCATCATTTTTCTGATGTTCGCCTCGGCGGCAACAGGTTTTGCCGTGCTTATGGCCTTTGCCCGCGGTCTTTCCGGTAAAGCCGAGAACATGGGCAATTTCTACGCGGACATCATCCGCGTCACAACCCGCGTTTTGCTGCCGCTTTCCTTGCTGGTGGGGCTGGTGCTGGTTTCACAGGGCACGCCGCAAAATCTGCTGCCAAACGTCACGGTTCAGACCATTGAGGGAAAATTTCAAGACATTGCCATGGGCCCCATTGCCGCCCTGGAAAGCATAAAGCACCTGGGGACCAACGGCGGCGGTTTTTTGGGGGGCAATTCGGCTACGCCTTTTGAAAATCCCAATATTTTGTCCAATATGCTTGAAATGCTCTCCATGATGCTTTTTCCGGGGGCCTGTGTGGTGATGTTCGGGCATATGGTCCGCAGCCAAAGGCAAATGGCGAAAAAATCCGGGCAGGGGAAAATATTTTGGCTTGGCGGTGAAGCCAGGCCAATTTTTGCCGTGATGCTGCTGCTTTTAGTTTTGGGGGCATGCGCCTGCTTCTGGGCGGAATCGGCAGGCAACCCCAGGCTTGAAGCTGCCGGCTTAAGCCTGAGTGCGGGCAATATGGAGGGCAAGGAGCTTCGCTTCGGCATTGCCCAGTCCGCGCTGTTCACCACAGTCACAACCTGCTTCACCACAGGCAGCGTAAATAACATGCACGACACCCTGACCCCCCTGGGAGGGATGGTTCCACTGGTCAATATGATGCTTAACCTTGTGTTCGGCGGCGAAGGCGTGGGCCTGGTGAACATGCTTGTGTATGTGCTTCTTACCGTGTTCATTTGCGGGCTGATGGTGGGGCGCACTCCGGAGTATTTGGGCAAAAAGATTGAAAGCAGGGAAATGAAGCTGGCGGCGCTGTGCATTATTATTCCCCCCCTGCTGATCCTGGGCTTTTCCGCCCTGGCCCTGAGCGTGCCTGCGGGGCTTGCGGGAATTGGCAACCCCGGCCCGCACGGGTTGTCGCAGGTGCTTTATGAGTTTACCTCCGCCGCTTCCAACAATGGCTCCGGCTTTGAGGGGCTCGCGGACAACACTGTATTTTGGAACGTCACAACCGGTCTGGTCATGTTTTTCGGGCGCTACCTGTCCATTGTCATCTCTCTGGGCATTGCCGGCTCGCTCATGATGAAGCGCCCGGTGGGCGAATCTCCTGGCACGCTTAGAACCGACACCCCAACTTTTACCATCGCATTGCTCATGGTGGTTCTGATCATTGCCGCCCTGACTTT
>CAZDJL010000074.1:0-6223 GCA_964505745.1 uncultured Desulfovibrionaceae bacterium
TCTTCATCCATTCCTTTAAGAAAAGCCCTCGCGTGGTTTGTTACCTCCACCGGGTTTGATGAGAAGGAACGTTTTAAAGCCCCGATAACCGGGCTGTCGGGGTAAACATCAACATCCACCACTGGCGCAAAATTCAGATTTATTCCTATTTTGGCAAGTTCTTTGCCCAATTTTTTCGCGGTATTTTCAGTATTTTCCAAAGGCATTTTTCCCATTTCCTGAGCGGAGGGCAAGGGCAGAAATCCTTTTTCCGATTTCAGGCGCCGCACGTTGCCGCCTTCCTGGTCTACAGCCATGAACAAAGGATACGACGAAGCTTCTTGAAGCCCGTGGACCAGTGATGTCAGCTGTTTTTTGGAAATCACGTTTCGAATGGGCAGCATGATATTGTAGTCCCGGTCAAACAGGATAACACCGCCAAGATGATATTTTTTTATGTCCTTGACAAATGGGGAGGCTTCAAGGCTTATTCCTCTGAAGCCTATCATCAGCATTTGCCCGGCCATAAGTTCTATGGAGGCCCCGGAGGCGGGTGGAAGTTCGCCGGACAGGCGGGCTGATTTTTGAGAAGATTCGCCATGTGCAGGGGATGCGCAGGAGGCCAAAATGCCGCATATCAGCAGAACTAAAAGGAAAAAGCCGTATATTCGCCTCATTACATCTCCGGCTGCAGGCCGGGCCGCACCTGGCATTTGACTCTGATGTTCCGCCCGGACAAGCCCGACTCGCCAACCATGTTGAAGGAGTAGGCTTCAATAATATCTATGGACGCGTCGTTTTTAATTCCCTGGCTGTTCAGGTAGCCCTGCATGGCGCTGAAAGCATCTTTTTTGGCGGCTTCAAGGGTATATTCTTTTGGAACGGAGCGCTCAATGCCCAAAGTGGGTATGAGCAGCTTTCCCTGTTGAGTGTCTGCAAAAAGTTCGAGTTCCGCGGTGTTGCGGGCAAGAGCCGCTCCAATTGCGTTGGCCACTGAAAAGCGGGGCGGAAGCTCCACTTTCTGTTTCAGCGCTTTGCTCAGATACTGCTTGAAAACTTCTGCCGGGCCGCCGATCATGAAGACCTGGGTTGGCTCTATTTTACGTTTGCCCAGCAGTTCCCTGATTGTATACACCGGCCTAGAGTTTATATCCATCAATAAGCGGTCTACTGCGCGGGTGATTTGCAAAGACGCGTATTCAATGGCTTTTTCCGCCAGCATTTTTGGGGGCATGTCATATTGCAGGGCAAGGTTTGCAAGCCCTTTTTTAGACGCGGCTATGTCTCCCAGCCCGCTTGCGTGCACAGTGTTGAATGCATCCATAAGTGAAGGGTGTTCCCCACCAAGAGCCATGCACGGGCCAAGGCGCTCCGGCCCCACAGTTACATAGTTGGCCCCGGTTTCAGGGTCCCGGAGAATGTTTATGGCGGAGTCTCCCCCTATTCCCACGGAAAGGGTTTTTATGGCCCTTACAAGAGTATGATGGTTTGCAAAACAGGCTCCGTCTTCTTCAATTATGGGAGAAGCATCGGCAAAAACCGCGATATCGGTAGTTGTGCCGCCCACATCCAGAATGAGCGCGTCATTTTCAATTTTGCACAGGGCAATGGTCCCCATAACGCTGGCCGCAGGGCCGGAAAGAATGGATTCAACGGGCAGGTTGCGGGCCAGCTCAAGGGGAATGGTTCCGCCATCGGCTTTCAAAATGTTAATGGGTGCGGTAATGCCGCTTTTCAGAACCGATTCTTCCACGGCATCGGCAAATTTGTTGAACAGCCGCCAGACAGAAGCGTTGTAATAGGCCGTGGCAATGCGGCGGGGGAAGTTCAGGTGCCCGGAAAGCCTGTGCCCCAAGGTGATATGTTCCATATGAGGCGAGAAAATCCGCCCCATCTCTTCTTCGTGTTTCTGGCTGCGGGTTGAAAATTTGCTTATCACCGCCGCGCATCGTAAATTCGCGCGGGCGCATTGGCTGGCTACCGACTTTATTTCCGAATCGTTCATGCGGGCCACCTCTACGCCTCTATGGTCTACAGCCCCGGCCACAGGGAAATAGTGGTCTCCCATCCGGAAGGATTCCGGGGCCATGCCCGGCCCGGCGGAAACAATAACCGCCACTTCTTCGGTCTGCTTTTCCACAAGAGCATTGGTGGATAAAGTGGTGGACAAATTCAGGCGTTTTATTTCAACCGGGTTTATGTCCTCCAGCACCATGGCAAGAACCCTGGCTATTGAGGTAAGCAGGGCTTTTGAGTCTGTGGTTACCTTGGCCTGGGCAATTACCTTGTTCCCCTTCAGCACCACAGCGTCAGTATGGGTTCCTCCCACATCAACGCCAAGCAGCATGCGCTCCCTCCTCATATATTTTAATAAAATCGTCAATTATGATGCGGTGATCGAAAACTATGTTTTCCGGCATGTTGTTCAGAGGGAAAAATTCGGCCTTGGCTGCATCATCTCCGGCCTTAAGCTTGCTCAAGTCCAGGCTTTCACACCAGAAAGCCGTGGTGATGGTGTGCCTGCGCGGGTCGCGTATGGGGTTGGAATATACACCCACCAGCGCTTTTACCAGAACATCCAGGTTGGTTTCCTCTTTCATTTCACGAACAATTGCCACATCGAGCTGTTCCCCATAGTCAACGAAGCCTCCGGGCAAAGCCCAGCCCAAAGGCTCGAATTTGCGTTCAACAAGGAGTATTCCGCGTTCGGGAGCAAAAAGCACCGCATCCACTGTTGGGGCGGGGCTTTTGTAAATTTGTATCTCTTCCCCGCATTTCGGGCAGTTGATTCGCGCGCGGGCGCTCATGGCTCATCTCCGTTTTAATACGGCAGCCCCCTTTAAGGCCGGGGCTGCCGAAATTTATACTGTTGGGCCAGCGCATATCGCTTGCCTTAAGGCAGTATTGTTATAAAATACCCTCAGTATTGCAAGATTACAAGCCGGATTTAAGTTTTGATGCAGGAGGGGGGAAGATGGACAGGATTTTGTTTGTGCATAATGGAGCTTTGGGCGATTTTTTATGCGCATGGCCGGGTATGTTTTCCATAATTTCCCACTACCGCAGCAAAAATCCAGAAACGCAAATGTTGTTTTCCGGAAGAGATTTTGGCATGGCCTGGCTGGAACCTTTGGGGGTGCGTAAAGCTGGCCCGGAGCTGCTTTATGATGTTGAAAGAATGTATTTGTCCGCCGAGCCGCCGGTCTGGCTTGAAAACAGCAAGGTTTTCTGGTTCTGCCTGAAAGAGGCTGTAAGCAAAGTTGTGCATCCCAACCTCATATCCTTGCCTATTCTTGATTTTCGGGAAATGGGGAATAGCGGCGGAAGCGGCGGGCCGCTTGTAATCGCCAACCTTGCCCGGCAGTTGCAGAACCATGGCATAATCTGCCAGGGAAACTGGCTGGCTGGCTGGCGCAACTGCTTCGGCAAATGGGAAGGAGAAAGATCGCGCCAGGTCGGCCTGATTCCCGGCAGCGGGCATATGGCCAAATCGTGGCCGCTGGAGAATTTTGAAGCCCTGGCCCGGGCTTTGGATGATGCGGGATACGATCCTGTATATCTGCTTGGCCCTGTGGAGAGTGAACGGGGAATTTGCCCATCCGGGGCCAGGGCGGAGTATCCTTCGCCCCCCAGCGAACTTGCCGCCAGAATGATGGGAATGAGGGCGGTTATCGCATGCGATGGCGGGCCGGCTCATCTGGCTTCCCACCACGGCGTGCCCGGGCTTGTTCTGTTTGGGCCGGTAAACTGGCGGACCTGGGCTCCGGAAAATCTTGATCTGATTCTTCCTCCAGCTGACGCTGTGTGCCCCAATCCGGTTGATGACCCGAAGGATATAGACACAAGCCAGCCCAGCTGCATGGGGCTGATAACGGTTGAAGATGTGCTGGAAGCATTTTTCAGACTGACCGGCCGCCATGCTTCAGTAAATTAGGGCAGGGCTGTTTGTGCCGCCCCGCCCAATGGCGGTGAGGGGTGAAAGCAAAATTTCCCCGCTCATGCCGGGGCAGGCTGCGCATTCCCGCTTGCCGGGGCCTTTTCAAGAAGAGGGCGGTTATGGCCAGTTTTATAGCTAACCCACAACTTCCCATCCTTCCTTTTCAAAATCTTCTTTGGTAATTGCTCCAAAGCGCAACACTTGCAGCATCTGGTGCTCCAAAACCCGCACCAGGGTAGAGGGTTTGCCCCCAAGCGGCGCGGGGTGAAGATCGGCAACGCCGGCGATATTTTTTTTCAGCTCGCCCGCCAGGTTGTAGGGGTCGGTTATTGGGGGTTCTCCGCTAAGGTTGGCGCTGCTGGCGCTAAGAGGGCCGGCCAGCCTGCATAGTTCCGCTGCCCCGTTGTGCGGGGTTTGCCTAATTGCCACCTCTGGGCTATTACAAAGAAGTTCGGCTGGCAGCAGAGGCCCGGCTTTGAAAAGAACGCTCAACGGGCCGGGCCAGAATTTGATAATCAGATCCAGCTCTGCGTTGGAAATGTTTTTTGTAAGCAAGGGAAGCTGTTCGGGCGGGCCTATAATCACGGGCAAAGGGTTTGCGCCTTCCCTCTGCTTTGCGGTGAACACGTTCTTGCAGGCTTTTGGGCTAAGCGCAAGGCCGCCAACGGCATAAAAGGTTTCTGTGGGGTAGGCTATTATTTTTTCCATTTGCAGCTGCTGAACCGCTTCTTCCACATTTAGAACTTTCATTTAAACTCCCGAGTTTGTATGGGCATAATATCAATAATCAGCGTGGGCAAACTTAAGGCCCCGCATTGGCAGAAGGCCGCCGATGACTATATAACCCGGCTTAAGCGCATGTGGCAAATAAGGAAAATAGACCTGCGCGACGGCAGTTCCCAGGCGGGTCCCATTCAACGCAGCCAGGAAGAGGGCGAGCGCATACTGGCGGCCATAGAACCGGGCATGATTGTGATAGCGCTGGATGAACGGGGCAAGACGTATGATTCCATAAATTTTGCGAAATTTCTTGATGAATGCATGCAAAACAAAGCCCGGCAGCCTGCTTTTGTTATAGGAGGCGCCTATGGGCTGAGCGACGCCGCGCGCGCGCGCGCGGATTTTCTGCTGAGCCTGGGTCCTATGACTTTGCCGCACGAACTGGCCCAGGTTGTTTTGCTTGAGCAGATATACCGGGCGAACACAATTATTGGCGGCCAACCCTACCACCACGGATGAGGAGAAAGCACAGTGACTTTATGTTTCAAGGAGTGCGCCGAACTTGCGGGAACAAACCCGGACTACTCTTTCAACAAAGACGACCTGCCTATGCTTGAAGATGCTTTTGAACGCTGGCTGGGCCTGCTTGAGCATAAACAGATCACGCACGGCAATGACAGCTATTCGCTGGTTTTTTTTCCGGAAAAGGTAGAAGCCGAAATTGTGGGCAAGATGTTTGAAAAACCGGGGCAGGCCTGGGCATTGGCTTCGTTGGCTTTTGTTATGCTAAAAATCCGGGCGAAAGAAATTTTTGACTTGTCCGGCTGTTTGCCTTTGCCTGAAATTGATGACGCCTTGCGGCTGGAATTGAACAAACAAGGGGTTTTGGTAAACGGTAAAAATCTTCCCAGGTTTTCCCTGTTTACTCACAGCGCTTCAAAGCAAAGCTGTGAATTTTGCTCTCTATTTGCAGGTTGCCCTCAAAAAACGGAATTTTAGCCGATAAGCCAGTTAAGAGGGCTGCATCCGGGCGTTTTTAAAGTTGAAATTCTTGATGCCCGGCAGCAGCGCCAGCGGAGCCAGCAGCAGCGCCAGTGGCGCCAGCAACCGGGGAACAACTTGTTCTTGCTGCCCGCTTTGAATGCTTTAAAATCAATCTGCCTCGGCAAAGGAGCCTCAATGCCATATGTAAGCCTGATTCGGCCTGAAATAAGGGACCTCAGCGCCCATCACCGGGGGGTAATCAAGCCGTCATATATTGGTTCGGGCGAGTTTAAAACCCTTTTGCAGCGCATGAAAATTTCCGGAGAAATTCTGGTGGAAAGAGGAGAGCAGGCGTATAACGCCAAATGGCCCGAACGCCTGCTTCTGGGGCAGCACTACAGCGGTCAGCTAAAAACCGAGGGCACGGTGACCGAGCACGCCTATGAGCTTAGGGGCAGGCTGTTTCTGCAAAGCACATAGGGTTTGTTTTTAAAGCCTTTTAAACCTTGAAAAGCCGCTTCCGGCAAAAGGCCCTGGCGGAGCTGGCAGCGAATGCCGGTGAGCGGGTCTTGCTGCATTAAATCGTGCAGCTCATAAATTTTC
>CAZDJL010000075.1:0-6174 GCA_964505745.1 uncultured Desulfovibrionaceae bacterium
CACGGGCGTAACCCGCTACCCCCTCAAGATAGTGTGTCTACCAGTTCCACCACCTCGGCTTTGAAGCAGTCCTTAATAATCGTTTATAAGAATCTTGGCAAGTCTTTTTTCAAACTAGAATAAATATTTTATCGGTCAGCAGCCAGATTCTTTTTCTTACCCAGGCAGTCCGCAAGCTCCAGGTGTATTATGGGGTATGGCTTGCCCCTGTCGTCCAGTTCATCCCGCCCGCACTCCACAAAACCATATTTTCGGTAAAAGTTGTAAGCCTGCCGGTTTTGTTCGTTTACGTCCACCTTTATGCAGCCTTTTTTCACAACTATGAAATCAAGCAGGGCGGTTCCCACTCCCATACGGTGAACATCCGGGTCTACAAACAGCATTTCTATGTTCATGCCGTTTATTCCGGCAAAGCCAAGCGGCTTCCCGCCCCTGCCCATCGCAACCCACACCTCCATGGAGGGAAGGGCTTCCTTATCGACCACCTGATTATAAAATTCGTAATCTTCCCGGGCGAGGAAGTCATGCGTCTTCATCACTCCCCTTTGCCAAATGCCTAAAAGAGCTCCATGCATCTTTTTTTGATATTGGATAATCTCTATACTTGTCTTCATTAATCCAACCTGATAATATTTTTTATATGCAACTTATTTCATTCTCTTTTCCATCTATACCACAGGTGCGCTGTGCTTTTCAAACCAGAAAGGGGGGCAATTCCCTTGGCCCTTACGCCCAGGGCAATATCGCCTTCAATGTGGGCGACTATCCTCTCAGCGTTCTGGGAAACCGCCGCCAGTTGCTGCATAGCCTTAACCTGGAAGCCTGCTCCGAAGTAAATCAGGTGCATGGCGATACAATTCTGCTCAACGTGGAATCCACCCCCCTGAACAACCCCAACCTGGTTGAGGCGGACGGCCTGGCCACATCTATGCCCGGGCTGGGGCTGATCATCAAAACAGCGGACTGCCAGCCCATCCTTCTCGCTTCGGTTGACGGCCTGCACATTGCCGCCCTGCATGTAGGCTGGCGCGGGAACCACATCGGCTTCATTGGAAAAGCAGTGAAAGAATTTTGCGAAAGCAGAAACATTTCCCCCCGCAAGCTGGTTGCGGTGCGCGGGCCAAGCCTCTCTCCGGAAAAAAGCGAGTTCATAAACTTCGGTCAAGAATGGGGAGAAGATTTCCTGCCCTGGTACAACCGGGAAACCAAAACCCTGGACATGTGGCAGCTCTCGCATTACCAGCTGCTTAAGGCCGGCCTTGAAAACAGCAATATTTTCAGCCTGGACCTCTGCACCTATTCCCGCGAAGACCTGTTTTTCTCTTACCGCCGCAACAAGGTAACCGGCCGCCAGGCCTCGGTTATCTGGATAGATTATTCAGATTTCAAAATAATGCCGCAACCTTCCTGATTTCAGCGCATAGCTTTAATTTCACCTGGATTTGCACATTTCCTGTCAGATTATTGACAGGTGGCTACAATTGTTAGTATAGGTAGCCTTGGGTGCATTGCGCCGGGAGAAAAGCGGGGGAGGCCGGACAAAATTCCCCTGCGCGCACGCTTTCATGGGCGCCCCGCACGGCATGAAGCACGCGCGCCTTTTGTTTTTAAACTGCCGACCCCAAATATTGCAGCAAGCCAGAGGAGCTGAAATGTCACTTAAAACCGATGGAATTATCGGCCAAAGCACTTCTCTTCAACAGGTGTTCCGGGTGCTGGAAAAGGTGGCCCCCACCGACAGCACTGTTCTGGTGACCGGAGAATCCGGCACTGGCAAGGAGCTGGTAGTGCGGGCCCTGCATGCCAATTCCCTGCGCCGCGACAAACCGCTTGTGCCCATAAATTGCGGCGCAATACCCAAAGAGCTTCTGGAAAGCGAATTGTTCGGGCATGAAAAAGGGGCTTTCACACATGCAATCAGAACCAGGCCCGGCCGGTTTGAAGTGGCTGACGGCGGCACCGTGTTTCTGGATGAAATTGGTGAAATGGACCTGTCGCTTCAGGTGAAAATTTTACGGGTGCTTCAGGAAAAAGAAATAGAGAGGGTTGGCGGCAGCGGAATCAGAAAGGTGGATGTGCGCCTGGTGGCGGCCACCAACAGAGATCTTGAAAAAGAAGTGGACGCTGGGCGGTTTCGCGAAGATCTGTATTACCGCCTGAACGTCATTCCCATGCACCTTCCTCCGCTGCGGGAACGCGGAGGGGACATTCTTGTTTTGACAAATCACTTCCTGTCCCTGTTTTGCAAGCAGAAAAACAGGGGGCTGCTCAAGGTCGAAGATCTGGCCATGCGGGCCCTGGCCGCCTATTCATGGCCGGGAAACGTGCGCGAGCTGGAAAATTTCATGGAGCGGCTCAGCATACTTGCAGATGGCTGCCGGATTGAGCTTGACGACCTGCCGCGTAAAATTCTGGATGAAGTGGGCGATGTGAACTGTTTGCCCGAAGTGGAGAAGGCGATAGAGCAGAAGAGCCTGATTACCCATGCGGTGGACGGCAGCCCGCTGGCTCCGGGCCAGGAAATTCCCGCCCAGGGCCTTCCCGCCCAGGCGGCGGGCCCGGCGCAGGGGCTCTTACCGAACGGGCAGGACTGTTTCCACTGGCCCTGCATTGCCGACATGCAAACAGAAGGCCTTACGCTCAAGGATTTTCTTGACAGCATAGAAGCAAAGCTTTTGGCCGAAGCCCTTTCTTCGTGCGCAGGAGTGCGCAACCAGGCCGCCGAGCTTTTGGGCATAAAGCGCACAACTTTAATTGAAAAATTGAAAAAGCTTGCTATTGACGGTTAATTGCCGTTTGAACTGGCCTTTATTTTGCAGTAGTCCCCCTTGACCTGGGGCAACCCCCCGGTTTACTGTAACCTGTGGTGAGCTGTGGCAAATAAAAGAATATATACCAGACTGATCCGCCCAATTCCGCTGGCAATTCTGCTGCTTGGCCTCTGCGCGCCCGACAAGGGCCTGGCGCTGGGCTGGGAGTGGGCGTCATTGCCCGGGCGCGAACGGGTAACAATCACTCTGGACAACCCCTCGCCCTGGAGCGTAAACCGGGTTGGCACCCAAACTCTTCTTTTAAAGCTTGAAAATGGAGCGGGAAACATTTCCCCCTCAAATGCGCCGGACGGCAGCAATATTTTCAACACAGCCTCCCCTGCCCAGGAAGGCGCTTTTCTCACCACAAAAACCAACGCTTTCGGTTATATGGTGGCCCGTGAAGGCGACAATAAAATCCGGATCGACTTTTTCGACAATCCTATAGGCGCCCGCTGGGAACCCCCGGCAGGGCAGCCCGACAACCCTGTGCCAATTGAAGCGCCCTCTCCCCAAAGCAGCGGAGCAAACGCAGCTTCCCCCGGAAAGCAAGAAACAGCCGCGGCAAACGCCCCGCCTGACCGCCCCCGCACCCAGATAGATTCGCTGATTGCCGCCCAGCAGACAATGGGGAAAAACCCGCAAACAAATGCAACCCGGCAGCCCACTGCCCAGCCTGCCCAGCAGGAAGCGGCAATTCCTGCGCCCGTTCAGGCCGGATCTGGAACTTCCGTGCCCATCAGCAGCCCCCAGGCGGGCAGCCAGCAAGAGCAAACCCGCGCTTCAAAGCCGGACCAGAACTACCTCGCCCCGCCCGAAACAGGGGGGCAGCTGAATTCCGGCATTGTGAAAACCCCGATTGCCGGATCGCTGCAAGACATCAGCGCCGGGCCCTCTCAGGGGAACAGCCAGCCGGGGCAAAGCGCCGGCAATGCGCAAACCGCTCAAGCTCCAGCCCAGCCTCCTTCTCAGCAAAACTCCGGGCCAACCATCGTTTCCCCAGCCAATCAAGATGGCAGGCAAAAGGGCGTGCAAGAAGGAAACGGCTACCTGATTACCCCAATCAACCCCACCCCCCAGGTTGGAGAGCAGCCGCAGGGCTATATGCCGGACACACGCTCCGGCACACAAATTTCAATTTCCAGCGGGGAAGAGCAGCCGCCAGCTGCCCCGGAAACATCCCAACCCGGCCAGCAGCAGGCAGCCCCCACGCCATCCGGGCAGGAAGGGCAAACAGAAGGAAGCGGGCAGCCCGACCGCGAACTGGTAATGCGCGTGCCCGGCCCGGACGGGCAAAACAGCACGGGCGAGCCCCCGAAAGCTGAAGTGCAGTATGACGAAGAGGGCAAGCCGATAGAGCCGCCCCCGTCCGCCTCGGAACTGCTTCGCCAGGCCGATGGACTTGTGGGTTCGGCAAATTACACGGAAGCGCTTCCCCTTCTGGAAGAGCTAAAAGCGCGTAAAGACCTCACCTCGGAAGAGATGGAGGACGTGCTCTATCTCATAAGCGACGCCAACTTCGGCCTGGGCACAAAAGATCTCAAGGCCCACGGCGATAAAATTATTGCCGCTTCCGAAGAAGCATTGAACTACAACCTCCAGTCCAGCCGCGCCCCCGCGATGATGCTGCGCCTTGGCTACACCAACCTTAAAATGGGCAATATCCAGGAAGCTGAGGCATATTTCAACCTGCTGAAACGAAATTATCCGAACGATGAGAATATTCCCCTGGTCTATTATTATTGGGGGGATTACTTCTTTGAGAAGGAAAACTACCAGCAGGCGGCCGACCAGTTTCAGTATGTTGTCCAGAATTACCCGGATTCACGCTTTGTGCGCGAGGCCTCCGTGGCGCTGGCCCGCTCCCTTTACAACCTGGGCTACTATGATCAGGCCTTTCAGATTGTGGACTACATAGAACGCCGCTGGCCCCGTTTTTATATGGAGTATCCCCCCATTTTGGCCATGATCGGAAACGCCCTGGTCAATATGGGCAAATATGCGGACGCACGCTCGCATTACTGGCTTTATTACAACCTTGACCCTTCCGGGCCGGAAGCGGCCAAGACCCTCACCCGCATCGGCGACATTTATATGGAAGAGAAGAACACCACGGCCGCGCGCCAGGTTTACGAAGAAGCGGCGCGCCGCTTCCCGGACGACGATGCCGGACTGGTGGCCCAGATGCGCATGGCGGAAGAAGGAATTTACGATGCGCCGTCCATAGGGGACATGTTCAGCGTATTTGACCGCCCGTACAGCGAATTGCCTCTTCAGACCTATTCGCGCATAGTTAAGGAGCACCCGAACAGCGAGCTGGCTCCGCTTGCCCAGCTCAAACTAGCCATGTGGTATCTGTGGAACAACCGCTACAACGAAGCCCTTGCCGAAGCAACGGTTTTCGCGGAAAAATATCCCAACCACCCGTTGCTGCCAAAAGCCCGCGAGGTAGCCCTCACCGCGTTCAACGGGCTCGCCTCAGAATCCGTAACCAGCAAGGAATACGACCGCATCCTCCTCGCCTGGGACAAGTTCCCGATTATTCAGGGGCAGGAAGACGTTCTGGGATCGGAAAGCCGCCTCGCCCTGGCTTTTTCCGAGTGGAACGGACACCGCGCCTCGGATGCCCTGGGCACGCTGGAACCATTTTTCCGCGGCAACAAAGACTTCACCTACGGCGAACCGGCCCTGAACCTGGCCCTGACCATTCTGGTGGACACCGGGCAGTGGCAGGCCATTGCCGACCTTTACCGCAAAGTGGAAATGTGGGAACTCACCCCGGACACCCAGCGCCAGCTGGACTACGCCATGGCGCTCTCGGCCGAAAACCTCAACCGCTATGATCAGGCAGCCGCCTTGTGGGAAAGCCTGCGCAACACCCCGGATCTGCCGCCGGAGCAAAAGACATACATGTTCTATTTCCTGTCCAAGGCGGCGGAACGCAACAAGGACATGGAGCAGGCCTATTACCTGGGCCGCGATGCGCTGAACGGGCTGACCAGTATGGCCGAAAAAAACCCGGAAGCCATCGACAAGCCAAAAATCAAAGACCTCCTGGCAATGCTGATGAACATTACTGAAGGCGCCGGACGCCTGCAAGAGGCCCTTGACTGGCAGCAGCAGTATTCGCAGTATGTAAGCCCGGACGATCCGGAATATCCGGCCATGCGCTACCGCCTGGGGCAGCTTTACCGCCAGAGCGGCGATATGGCCCGCTGGGCCGTGGTTATGCAGGAGCTGATAGACAGCGCCCCCGATTCGCTATATGGCCGTATGGCCGCTTCCGAACTGCGCTCCTCCACCCTTACCGATGAAATCAATTCATTCATGCCCCAGGGGGGCGGAATGTAGCCGCCTGAAACGA